>CAZTAR010000356.1:0-5105 GCA_964611695.1 uncultured Planctomycetaceae bacterium
CGCCATGCAAGCCGACAAACAAAGAACTTACGGACTTCCGCAGGGACGACTAATTGATTCAGCCCTGGTCGTAACTCCTGGGTATACAATCACCTATCCAAGTATCCCTAGATATCAACTGGGCGGATCGAGTATTCAGGGTTGGGGTCGCGATTCGTGCGGTCTGTCAATGCGCCGCTCCAAGAGGCCTTGTATCTGATGCAATCGCCCCCCGTGGCCGACGTGGCATGTGGAGGCGTTTCCCCCCCTATTCACGTCGGCCACAGGGGGCCGACGCTACCCTCGCCATGCCTACTCGTCCCCCTTCCCGGGCCGTGAAGGCATGGAACCCGGCGAAGGATGGCACATCCACACGTTGCGTTCGTTACTGCGTCCACAGCGTGTAGTAACTCACGCCGAGGAGGCAGAAGAAGGTCAGGCAGAAGAGAGACAAGTTGAGGACCGAAGGAAGTGGCGCTCCCAGGAAGACCACGCCTCCAACATAGGCCGTGGCCAACAGCAGGGCCACAGCCGCGAGCCCCACGGCGCATCCGAGCCATCCCGTGAGCCCCGCCTTGTCCGAGATGCGGTAGCCGACCGAAAAGCCGTAGGCGATCCCCAAGATCGAGCCGACACTCGCCGACGGCCACGCCGCGCGGAATTCCACCTTTATCAGGTCCTCGGCGGCAAGAATGGCCGGGGCGCCCACGGCGAGCAGCGCCACCATCAGGCAGCAGCCTGCGATCGTTGGAAACAAGATCGCCCGGATTGCACCCAGCAAGGTCTCGCGCAGGCCATCCGGCAGAAAAGATAGATCGAACCGACGGCTCGGCTTCTGTTCCTCCTGGGTAGCCTGGGTCGATTTGGGCGCATCCGGCGTGGTTGTCGGGGCCGGTGGCCCCTTCGCCGCCGACGCCGTGAACACGCTGCCGCATTTACATTTCACGCGACGGCCCTCGAATTGATCCGGCGCATTCAGACGCGCGCCGCATACGGGGCATTCGACTTGGAATGGCATGGTTCCTCCTTATTCTGGCGTGGCCATCTCCGCTTACTGCGTGCCACGGTAACACGCGGCGCGGTCGGGGGAAAGCATGCCTGAAATCGAGATCGTCCCCCCAGGTTCAGAGGACTGGGCCCCCCGGCCGCGTGGAGGAGGTTTTCGGTCGTTCGGATACCGGACGCGTCCTGCAACGGCTGCCTGAGGGCTGAAAATCGGTTTTTTAGCGACATTACGCGATCAGGGGCGATTACCGGTCCCTTTTTTGCTCTCGTTGATGGCTCAACGGCTCTCGTTGGTGGATCAACAGCTCTCGTGGATGGCTCAACGACTCTTGTTGATGGCTCAACAGCTCTCGTTGAGCCATGCTTTGCTCTCGCGGAGCCATGTTTTGCTCCCGCGCATGGACGCTTTGCCGGGTGCCATGCTTTCACGCGATCCCGACTTGTCGGGATTGCTGGTAAGCATGTGTACCGCGCAGAAGACATGCCTACCCGTCCCGCTTTGCGGGCTGTGAAGGCATGGCACCCAACGTGGATCAGCGCCTTCTTGTATCATCCGGGAGGGATTCGAAGTCGATCTTGACGAGTCCCTCGGTTTCGTCTTTGTATGTGGCGGCGCTGGACCACTTCCAATCTCGCGGTGCGGCGCAGAGTCCCCGCCGGACGGGATTCTTGTGAACGTAGTCGATCGTCTGCCACGCGTATCGGGGCGTCCACAGATTGCGGTCGTATCCGCCGCCGCGCTGCCAGAAGCGATACGTACACTTGCCGTCAGCCTGTTCGTCACGCATCCGGCTGAGAAAGGCCGGCGTGTTATTGCGGACGTAGGCGATTGCTCGAGCGGAGACCGATCGTTTGATCGATGCGAGGATCGAGCTGATCGAGTAGTTGTCTTCCAGTGGGAGTATCACCAGATGGACGTGCTCCGGCATGATCACGTAGGCCCAAAAGTCGAACACGTGCTTCTCGCGGGCTTGCTGGATGGCCTCGATGAACCATTGGCAGGTGCGATCGCGTGCGAGGAAAGGCTGCCGGTGGAAACACGAAAACGTGAGGGCGTGTGCGTGGCCTGGATCGTTGTAGCGGCGGCATTGTTTTCGGTTAGGCTTTGATTGGGCCGATGCCTCGCTCATGTTGCGGAAGAGTATCGGCATTCCGTCGGCGTATCAACTAACCTTGTCGGCTCGGTGTAGTGTGAGAAAGCCGCGTCGGGTGCCATGCGGGGTGCCATGCTTTCACGCGACAAAGTCGCGGGTAAGCATGTGTTTCGCGGAGCAGACATGCCTACCCGTCCCGCTGCGCGGGCCGTGAAGGCATGGCACCCGGCGCCAAGGCATGGCTTGTGGCAATACGTCAGTTGGACTTCTTTGGGGGTGGAGGAGGAGGGGGTGGTGGTTTCGGCGTTGCGGCCGGTGGATTCTACCCCTCCTTGAGCGGATCTTGGCTAGGTGGTGGATTGACCCCTCGTTGTCTCTGGTCATCGGGATTTGATGTAGGATGTTTTGCACTCATGTTGTATCTCCTCTGCATGAAGTGCGTCCGTCCATTACCAAGTAACAGTCGTTTGTCATTTCTTGGGCTCGGGTGGAGCGGGAGGTGGTGCTGGTCGCTGGTCTACCGGCGCAGCAGGGTTCTCGCCGCCATGCTTAATGATGCCTCCAGAATCGGTAACCTGTGACTCAGTCGGAGTCCCATCCGTACGTGTTATGTTCGCTTGCTCAGGCTTGTGACTCATCCTCATTCTCCATTGGCGCAACCATCGGGACGAATTCCACGAATTCCACTTTGTTGACCGGGATTACCATTCTAACATGCTGGCCGCTACCGGCCTCGGCATCAAGCCACTCGGCATCCTCTAATACCAGATGCCCCTTATCTGCTGAATCCGGGTACAGGCGAGGCCATCCATACACGCGCCGCTGGTCGGTTAGGTGGACAACCACGTACTCAGCCCAACGATAGAACGCATCATACCATTCCGTTGGGCGCGAACTACGCTTCGTGACGCCAAGAGATCGGAGTTTCTGATACAACCAGTCCTTGTTTATCAGGATCGACAGCACAATGCCCCATCCAACTGCGCACCCGACAAGGACTACAATCCTAACGTCTGTACTCGGCGTCCAAGCTACGCTGAACAACGACAAGAGCCATTGCAATACAAGGAAGATCACACTCACCGAAACGTGGTCCAAGTACGTGTATATTAGTGCTTGAATCATACGTTCAAGCGGTGGAATCCGCTCCCTCACTGTCAGAGCCTGGATTATGGCTATCGTGGCAAGACCAGGCAGCAGATCTAGCAAGACAAGGATGACATCAGAGTGGATGTTGTCCATTTTCATCACCATCTACCCGGTTCTGCGTGCCATGCCGGGTGTCACGCTTTCATGGGACACAGTGCAGGTAAGCGTGTTTTCCGTGAAGCAGACATGCCTACCCGTCCCGCTTTGCGGGCCGTGAACGAATGGCACCCAGTGTTCACCCACTCGCTTGCGCTCGGGGCTCGGATGTTAGTTACGTCCATGGTCCGTCCCCCACCCCTGGAGGGGCTGGGGCACCCGCGATCGTCTTTCTCCTGCCGGGGGTACAGTTCCTAGAGCAGGTACCATTGAAAAAGCCCCGGACTTCTCTGCCCGGGGCTCTTGTTGCTTACTCTTTCACTTCAAACTCGGCGTCGATGACGTCTTCGTCTTTCTTCTTTTCGCCGCCGGTGTCTGGGGGCGGCGGAGGTGCTCCGGGGCCGGGTTCTGCGCCTGGCGGGGCGCCGGCTGCGGCTCGCTCTTTGGCGGCCTCTTCGTAGATGATCTTGCCGAGGGCCTGTGACGCGGTCATCACATTCTCGATGGCCTTCTTGATCGAGCCGGTGTCGTCGCCTTTCATCACTTCCTTGAGATTGCTGACTGCGGACTCTACCTGTGAGCGCTCTTCGGCGGGGACTTTCTCTCCGTGCTCCTTGAGCGTCTTCTCAGTCTGGTAGGCGATCTGGTCGGCCTGGTTCTTGGCGTCGATCAGCTCGCGGTGCTTCTTGTCCTCGTCCGCGAACTTCTCGGCGTCCTGACGCATCTTCTCGACTTCCGCCTCGGAGAGGCCGCTGGAGCCTTCGATGCGGATGTTCTGCTCTTTGCCGGTGCCGGTATCCTTGGCACTCACGCTGAGGATGCCGTTGGCGTCGATGTCGAAGGTGACCTCGATCTGCGGGACGCCGCGCGGGGCCGGCGGCAGGCCGGTGAGGTTGAAGTTGCCGAGGGTGCGGTTGTCCTTGGCCATCTGGCGTTCGCCCTGGAGGACGTGGATGGTTACCTCGGGCTGGTTGTCGGAGGCGGTGGAGTAGGTTTCCTTCTTGCTGGTGGGGATGGTCGTGTTTCGCGGGATCATCGTGGTCATGACGCCGCCGAGGGTCTCGACGCCGAGTGACAAGGGCGTGACATCGAGGACGAGAATGTCCTTGACGTCGCCGCCGATGATGCCGGCCTGGATGGCCGCGCCGATGCCGACGGCCTCGTCCGGGTTGATACTCTTGTTCGGCTCTTTGCCGAAGACCTCTTTGCAGAGTTTCTGCACGGCGGGCATTCGGGTGGAACCGCCGACGAGGAGGACCTCGGAAATCTCGCCTGACGCGATCTTGGCGTCTTCCATGGCCTTGAGGACCGGCCCGCGGCATCGCTCGGTGAGGGCTTCGGTGAGCTGCTCGAACTTCGCACGGGTGAGCGTCTGGTTGAGGTGCTTGGGCCCGGACGCGTCGGCGGTGATGAACGGCAGGTTGATGGCGGTCTCCATGCTGGTGGAGAGTTCGCACTTGGCCTTCTCGCAGGCTTCTTTGAGTCGCTGATGGCTCATGGCATCGGTGCGGAGATCGACACCGTATTGCTTGCGGAATTCCTCCGCGACAAAGTCGATGAGGGCCTCGTCGTAGTCGTCGCCGCCGAGGTGGGTGTCGCCGTTGATGGAGAGCGTCTCAAAGACGCCTTCGCCGACGTCGAGGATGGAGATATCGAAGGTGCCGCCGCCCAGGTCGAAGACGGCGATCTTGCCGCCCTTCTTTTTGTCAGCGCCGTAGGCGAGGGCCGCGGCGGTGGGCTCGGGCAGGACGCGCTTGACGTCGAAGCCTGCGATGACGCCGG
>CAZTAR010000357.1:0-5102 GCA_964611695.1 uncultured Planctomycetaceae bacterium
TTAAGGAGTCGCCTGAAGGCGAGGGCTTCACGCCCTCCCATCGGGAGACAGTGAGCCTGCTTTGGGATTCTCATGCTGCGTGAAACGCTGAATCCAATCGGCCGTGTACTGCGCATAGCCCTCGGCGTGGCAGCCGCCTCGCTGCTCGTCTGGTCGTTTTACTGGGTCTTCTCGCGTCCACTGCGGAAAGAACAACTCGCCCGCGATACGGTCCAGCTCACCGTGCTTCATTGGGGCGAAAAGAATGAGGACAAGATCGTTGCCAGGCTTGTCGAGGATTTCGAGAGCCTGCCGGAAAACAGCCATATCAAGGTGCTTCGTATCAACCTCGGACAGGCGGCCACGGTCAACACGAAACTCCAAACGATGTTTGCCGCAGGCGATCCGCCGGACGCTTTTTACCTTGGATTTGAAAAGGTCGCGGATTTGGCATCCAAGGACCTGCTCGCCGATATCGACAAACTTATCGCCCAGGATGAGGCCTCCGGCGTTCCCACGCTGAACCTGGATGACTTCTACACGTCTGTGGTCAATTGCTATCGTTTTGATGCGGAAACCCAGCGGATCGGCAGTGGGAAGCTGATCGGGGTGCCCAAGGATTTCACAACGGTCGGCTTTTACTACAACAAAGACCTCTTCAAGAAAGCCGGTGTCCCATTCCCTTCGCCCGACGGCTGGACCTGGGATGAGTTCGTTTCCGCCGCCCGCGCCATTGGCAAGCTTCCCAATTGCTACGGAGCCGACTTCGCAACTTGGGAGGCGATGGTTCGGCTTTTCGTCTGGAACCACGGCCTCGACTTTGCCACGCCGGACTGGAAGACCTTCAAGCTCGACGATCCGGAACTTCACGCCACACTCAAGAAGCTGCAAGGCTGGTTTCATAACGAGGATCGCACGCTTGTCTCGGCCAAGACTCAACTCGAAACCGGCATGGAGCCGTTCCTTGCCGGCAACGTCGGCATGGCCGGGCCCTTTGGACGATGGAAGTGTCCCACCTACCGCCTGATCGACGGTTTTGATTGGGACTACGCTCCTCTGCCACACGAAGAGGGCCACAAGCCTCGCAACGGCGTCTTCACGGTCGGCTGGGCCATCGCCAAGGAGAGCAAGCGTAAAGAGCAAGCTTGGCGATTCATCAAGTATCTGAGCAGCCGGCGCGGACAAGAGCTGATGTGTGGCGCAGGCTTGGCGATTCCCGTGCTCAAGGATGTTGCTCACGGGTCGTCGTTTTCCAATCCCACGCAGAAGCCTAACAATTATCGTGTTTATCTTGATGCCGCCGAGTATGCCGAGCCGATCGATTGGCCCGCAGACCCGAGATACCTGCACCAACTTCGAGTGCGCCTCGAAGATATCTACAAGCTCAACAAACCCGTTGTGCCCGCCATGCAGCGTGTGGCTCGCGAATGGAAGGTGAACCGGGACGAAGCCAACCCCGACTCCGCGCCCATGCCATGGACCTCGATCACCTGGTCGATTGTCCTGCCGCTGATCGGCTTGGTGGCGGCGGGCATGGTCTTCTGGTGGCTGCGGCGACCGAAGGGGCTTGCCGGTCGCGAAGAAATCGCCGGCAGCCTGATGATCAGCCCTTGGGTCGTTGGCTTCCTCTCCATCACTGCCTTCCCTGTCGTGCTCTCTTTGCTCTTGGCGTTCACCAAGTGGAGCGGCATGACGACGCTCGACGGCGCTCAGTGGATCGGCCTGGACAATTTCCGCACGCTGTGGCACTCGGATGACACCTTTCGGCATTCGCTGATGATCACGGGCTTGTATGCCCTGCTCGCGGTACCGACCGGACAACTTGCCGCACTGTTTGCCGCGTCGCTCATCAACCACGAATTCAAGGCAATCGGTGTGTTTCGAGCGATTTGGTATCTGCCAAGCGTGTTGGCCGGCGTCGGCATGGCGGTGATGTGGAAATGGGTCTTTCATCACGAACACGGCCTACTCAAGACCGTCCTCGATCCGCTTCTGCCATTCGGCTTGACCTCCCCCGCGTGGTTCGAGAAAGACGCCGACACCTGGGGCGTCCTTGCGTTCGTGATCGTGAATCTGTGGATCATCGGCGGGACGATGATGATCTACCTTGCCGGGCTCAAGGGGATTCCCCGGGACCTCTACGAAGCCGCCGAAATCGACGGGGCCGGTGCTTGGGGGCGTTTCACCCATGTCACGCTGCCGATGCTCAGTCCGGTGATTTTCTTCAACGTGGTTATTGCCGTCATTGGCTCGTTCCAGATATTCACGCAGGCCTATGTCATGACGGGCGGCGGCCCAGGTGATGCGACGCGATTCTATGTTGTGCGGCTCTACAACCAGGCCTTCGACTTTCACGAGATGGGCTACGCTTCCGCAATGGCCTGGATACTACTCGTGCTGGTACTCGTGCTGACGCTGCTGATGATGTGGGGCAGCAAGCGGTTTGTTTACTATGAGGCGTTGAAGAATTAGGGGAGAGGCCCATCTGACACAATGAGAAAGCGAACCACCGCCATCGCCATCTGCCTTCTTTTCCTCGGCAGCATTGCCATGCTGTTTCCGTTCTGGTGGATGTTCGTGACGAGTTTGTCCACGCCCGCCGAGGCGAGTGCTTCCGCTTCGGCGTCGGGCTTCAAATGGTGGCCCGCGGACCCTCAATGGAGCAACTATCCCAATGCCCTCAAGAAGATGGGGAGCACGCCTTGGGTCGGCTTTCTCGACGCCCTGGCCAATACCGTCGTCATCACCACGCTCTGTGTGGCGGGCCAGGTCTTCTCTTGCAGCATGGTCGGCTACGCTTTTGCCCGGCTGCGCTTTCGCGGTCGCGAGACGGCCTTCGTCATCATGATCGCCACGATGATGCTGCCGTTTCAGGTGACCATGATCCCCATGTTCATTGTGTTCCGCTCACTGGGTTGGATTGACACATTCCTGCCATTGGTCGTGCCGATGTTCTTCGGGACCCCGTTCTACATCTTCATGTTTCGCCAGTTCTTTTCCCAGATTCCCGAAGCGTTGGTGGAGGCGGCTCGCATCGATGGTTGCGGGCACCTGCGCATCTGGTTGCAGATCATGCTTCCGCTCTGCAAGCCGGTGATTGCGATTACGGCAATCTTCACGTTCATTTTCACCTGGAACGACTTCATGGGGCCGTTGATCTATTTGCAAAGTGAGGATCAGATGACCCTGGCCGTCGCGCTCAATTCCTTTCAGAATCAGTATGGTGATTTCCGGGACGCCCATTACCTGATGGCAGCAAGCCTCGTCACGATGATCCCGTGCATCGTCCTGTTCTTTGTTGCGCAAAAGCAGTTTGTCGGGGGTCTGGTTCTAGGTGGCGTGAAGGGATAGCCGGGGGTGGCGGTCCTTTTGTTTAGAGCCTTATTGCGTTAAGAGTGCATGCTTTGTTGTAGCGTCGGCCCCCCGTGGCCGACGAGGATTGCCAGTTTGTTGCCCCCCCACAAAGTCGAGCGATGACCGCTTGCTGACGCGCGCGGCTCTGGTCACAGGCCGCGTTTGGTGGCGCCAACAGATCCGACTGCCATTTCGTTCTCTCTATCCCCGGGTTTTCTGCATCTGACCCTTCTGTTTCAGAGCCTGCCGGATTGCAACAGCCAAGTCTATCTCATTGCAGGGCTTGGTGAAGAACTGGTTGACGTTTCCTTCGTTGATGGCGCGAAGCGCCGCCGGCAAGGTTGGGTGACCGGTCAGGATGATCCCGACGATTTCCGGGTAGTCTCGCGCGACGCAGGCAAGAAGTTCCGTGCCGGACATGCCGGGCATATCTTCGTCTGAGACGATCACGTCGACGCTATGGCTCTCCAGCAAACCAAGCGCCTCTTCGGCCGAGGTGGCCGTCAGGATATCGTACGCCTCTTTGCGCAGGATGCGCGACAAGCCGGCTAAAACGTTCGTTTCATCATCCACAAAAAGAACTGCATGATTCATGTTTCTGCCTCCCATGCCATGACGAACCCGCGCTCGCGGGCGTCAAACTGCCGGTTTCGACGATCACGCGAACCGATTCTTTGATGTCTCGGTGTCGCTCATGTGGATGTCTCCAACGGCTGTGTTTCCATGTCGGAGTCCTCGTCCTCTTCGTAAGGCCGCTCATTGCGAACGAGCACCTCGTCCAAATCGTTAAGCTCTCCGCTTCTTCTGAAGTTCCGCATCCGCTGCTGCAACACGGCGGTGATCTCCTGCCCCTTGCCGACAAGCAATGCGCCGCTCTTGGTGACCAGGTCTTCATCGAGAATCATGCCAACCGCGAGTTTGTTTAGCGTGACTCGTTGGGCTCCGGGCGGTTCGACGAAATCAATGACAATCTCGAGCGCCGCGAGGATGAATGGGTCGTACGCACCTGAACGACTACACATTGCCTCGAATGCGATGTTGTCGTCGACGTTGCGAACCCGGAGGGTGTCAAACTCTTGGGCCACCTTCAGGATACGCGCCCCAAGTGGAATCTTGTCGCCGCGCGGCCCCCCCGCCGGGAACCCTGAGCCGTCATAGCGTTTTTGCTGATAGGCAATGATTTCCGCAACGTTCTCCAATCTGGGAATGTTCTCAATCAGGTCGTGCCCGATCCCGGGGTAGGCTTCCACCATCCGGGTTTCTTCGGCCGAGAGTTTTTTGGCGTGATACACCTTGCTCAGCGTATCTGGTGGGATCGTGACACAGCCAATCTGGGAGAGCATGGCGGCGATCTCAAGCTCCCAGGGCTTGTCGATACTCAGTTCAATGCACATTTTCTTGACGAGTTGCCGGACGCGGTTGGCGCGGCCGAACGCCATCGGGTTGGTCATCGAGACCACCTCGGTAAGCACCTTGGTCACCCCGTTCAGGGTATTTTCCAGGAGTTCCTTCTCGGCGGTGATGAGTTGGTATTGCTCGATTCCCGCATTGAGTGTCTTGGCGAGCATCTCCGGGGGACACGGTTTGGTCAGGAAGCGGAAGATGTTCCCCTCGTTGACCGCGTCGATAGCCGTTTGCTGATCGGAATTTCCGGTGAGCATGATACGGACGGTGTTGGGGGCGCATTTCTTGATTTCCTGGAGGAGTTCAATGCCATCTATGAACGCCGGTTGAAAAACGTAGCGCTCGGGCGGTACCGGCGGTCGGTT
>CAZTAR010000358.1:0-5094 GCA_964611695.1 uncultured Planctomycetaceae bacterium
CGCGGGTTTGTATGGGCCTGCGGCTCGGCGGGAGCCTCGCCCTCCCGAAAGGTTTGCCCGGTATGCAACTCCCCTCACCCGTCCTGCCCCGCGACTCGGCAATCCCCACCGCGAAACCGTGCGTCGGGGGTTCACAAAGTCATTGTATCTGGCCAGATAACCGATTAACATATTCTGATAGGGAAACGAAGCTGTTTACATAATCACTGGTGGGCGATGCAGCACATAGCCAAGTACGTCATCTTGGTCGTCAGTGTCGCTGCAGTGCTTATCACGTTTGGCAACAGCTATTACGATGGTCACCTGTGGACCGGGTCTAGCACGTACATTATCGATCTTGACCGCTCACCGCTCTGGTCGCCGCCACCATCACCAGATTACGCCGCCTTCAAATCAACTTTCGATGATCTCCCCTCGTCTAAACCTGCAGAATTCACGATAACTCGTGTACATAAATGGTCGTGGACACTGCTTGACCTTGCTTTGCTTTTCCTTCTGATTGGCCTTATCTCTGCGCTGGTCTACTTTCCACTGCGCAAACGTTTGCACGACCCCGTCTTGCACTATGCGGGTTGGATCGGCATGGGACTTGCTGGCAGTGCCATCCTGTGCTTTGTGCTATGGGTACTCGTGGGAGGTTGGGGCCCACCGGTACCCCTGTTATTTACTGTTCTTGGCGTTGTGTCAGGTGCCGTCGTTGCAGCCATTACATGGCGTTCAGAATCGCCTAACCCGATAAAGCAACTCTTCTTCTGTAATTCGTCGAGCATGAATGGGCGGGTCATGTGGCTTCCATGTTGAGGTAGGCGCGGTCGGTCTCCCATTCGTCGCTGATTTCGCTCAGGACTGCCGAGGCCAGGCGTAGCAGTGAGGCCTCGTTGGGGAACAGCGTGGCGACGCGGGTTCGTCGTTTGATCTCCTTGTTGAGGCGTTCCTGGCCATTGGTGGTTCTCAATCGTTTTCGATGGGCGGCCGGGAAGGCGAAGATGGTCAGCGCCTCGGGGGCGTTGTCTTCGAGCCAGTCGGCCAGTTTCGGCGCGGTGTCACGGTATTGCCGGACCAGTTCGTCGAGGCGATGCTCGGCCTGATGTCGGTCGTCGGCGTTGAACACGCCGCGCAGGCCCTGGGCGACCTCGGTGCGCATGGCGACCTTGGGCACGTAGGCCATGGCGTTTTGCATCAGGTGGAACTGACAACGTTGCCAGGGTACCCCCGCAAGGGTGGCCTGTCGTGCGGCCTTGAGGCCCGCGTGGTCATCACTGACGACGAGTTTGATGCCATGCATGCCGCGGTCGAGCAGGGACTGAAGGAAGGATCGCCAGTGCACCTCGGCCTCGCTCAGTGAGACGCCGCAACCGAGTATGGATCGTTTGCCGTCGGGCAGCACGCCGATGGCGGTCAGCAGGGCGCAGGGCACGACGGACCCACCGTGTCGGACTTTCTCGTAGCGTGCGTCGAGGATGAGGTGGCGGACCTCGCCCAGGGGCCGGTTGCGCCAGGCGTCGAGTTGCTCGTCGAGTTCGGCCGCGGCGCGACTGACCTGGGTGGAGGTCACGTCCAGGCCGCACAGTTCCTGCATGACCTTGGTGACCTTGCGGGTGCTGACGCCCTGGACGTACATCTCGGCGATGGCCAGGGTCAGGGCCCGTTCGCTTCGGACGCCGCGTTGGAGGGCGTTGGGGTAGAACGGCTGGCCGTGCTCGTCGGTGTAGTCGCGGGTCTGAGGGACGCGCAGGGGCAGGTCGCCGACGCGGGTGGTCAGGGTCTTGGGCTTGTACCCGTTGGCGTAACCGCGTCGGGTCTCGGTGCGTTGGTGGGGGCCGGCCCCGAGTACCTGCTCGCGTTCGAGACGCATGGCGTGGTTCAGGAGTGTGGTCAGGGCGTGAGCCATGGCATCGGGTCCGTCGGCGATGAGCAGTTCCATGAGCTGGTCGAGCGTGGTAGAGTCTGATTGGGCGTTCCGGGGGTGGGTCATCGTTTGGTTCCTTGGGGGTTGTGAAGAACATCCAAGGAAGCCGGGATGACCCGCCCTTTCAAGTCAGCGACCCGGCGGGGACGCGAGAGCGGCTCGCTACGCTCGCCCCTCTCGCGTCCCCGCCGGTGGATTTACAGAAGAGATGATGCACTAGCAAGAAAATGGCATTGCCAATGGCTTTTCGTCGCGAAATAGGCATGGTTGCCTGCGTATGGAACAATCAACCTCTCCCGCCAACCGCAAAGTAAAAATCCACTCACCCAGCTTCCCCACCGCATCAGGCTCGTCGGCCAGCGGTTCAGACTTGTCGACAAAATTTCCAGCTCCATGGGTTAGTGGTCCCCACCAGATTCCTTGGGATTTGAATACGCGATTTCAATTTTGACACGGGCGAACCAGACTCTCGTTTCCTTTTGGGCAACGCCTGGTGTGGCGTGCGCTCATGGGGCACGAGACCCATCCAAACGGATGCAATAGATGCGGATCTCCCGCGTTCGACACTCCACGTTGGCGGCTATCATTGCCCCTATTCCGAACCGTGCTAGTTTTCCTGCAGTCAAGGGTTTCGTGAAGCGGCGAGTCTTTGTTATCGCGTTTATTGGTTTGGCTCTCGTGCTCGGGGGTGTAGTGGGTTGGCGCCTGTGGAGTGAGGTCACCGCGAAAGTCGAGGGGCGCGACCGCTCCAACCGCGCGATCCCTGTGGAGGTCGCGGCGATCGAGCACGGCCTGATCGAGCGACGGCGGACCTTCAGCGGGACGCTCGAATCGCTGGCGGCGTTCCGAGTGGCACCGAAGGTGGCCGGGCGGGTCGAGCGCCTGGCTGTGGACCTAGCGGACGAGGTGGAGAACGGCTCGGTAGTGGTGACGCTGGACAGCGACCTGTACGAGCAGGAGGTGGCCCTGGCCGAGGCCGACGTGCAAGTCGCTCAGGCCAATCTCGCTGAGGCCCGCAGCGGCAAGGAGATCAGCGAACGGTCGACGCGGCGCCAAACGACTCTGCGTGAGCGTGGGATCGCGTCGGACGCGCAATTCGACACCGCTAAGGCTGAGCAACTCGCCGCCGACGCCGGTGTCGCCGTGGCCGAGGCACAAGTGCAGCGGGCGAGATCGGCGTTGGAAACGGCGCGGATCCGGCTGGGCTACACGAAGGTCCGCGCGACTTGGAGCGAGGGCGACAGTCGCCGAGTCGTGGCCGAGCGGATGGTCGAGCCGGGCGACACGGTCGCCGCCAACACGCCGCTGATGTTGATCGTCGAATTGGACCCGATCCAAGCGGTGCTCTACGTCGCCGAACGCGATTACGCGCAGCTGCGGCCCGGGCAGTCGGTCACGCTGCGAACCGATGCGTTTGCGAACCGGACGTTCCACGGCGAGGTCGCGCGGATCGCGCCGGTGTTCGAGTCCACCTCGCGTCAGGCGCGGGTGGAGTTGACGGTGCCCAATCCGGATCACATGCTAAAGCCGGGGATGTTCGTCCGTGCCGAAGCGGTCTTGGAGCGAGTGGAGGACACGACGATCGTTCCCGAGGGGGCGATCGTTACGCGGGCGGATCAGTCGGTGGTGTTCGTGATAGATGAAGCGTCGATGACGGCGCGTCGGCGCGTGGTGGAGCGTGGCATTACCGACTCCGGGCGGGTGCAGGTCGCCGGCGAGGGCCTAACCGGTCGGGTCGTGACGCTAGGCCAGCAGTTGCTCGACGACGGCTCGGCGGTGATCCTGCCCGAGGACACCGACGCCGCGTCATCACCACCTCCACGGGAGGCCGTCGCCCGATGAATCTGCCAAGATCGAGCGTTGCCCGCCCAGTTTTCACGTCGATGGTGACCCTGATCGTCGTCGTGTTGGGTGTGGTGGCGTTGAGCCGGCTCCAGATCGATCTCTTGCCGGAGGTCGACCTGCCGCGGCTGACGGTGCGCACCGGTTACGAAGGCGCAAGTCCCGAGGTGATGGAGCGGCTGGTCACACAGATCGCCGAGGAGATTATCGCCACCGTTCCGGGCGTGGAGGAGATGACCTCGACCAGTTCCGAGGGTAGGAGCGACGTGCGCGTCACATTCGGCCCGGGCACCGACATCGACACGGCAGCACTCGACGTCCAAACCCGGCTCGAAGACGAGATCAGCGAGTTCCCCGACGACATCGACCGCCCCCGCGTCAGCAAGTTCGACATCGCAAGCTACCCCGTCGTGATCGTCGGCATCTCCAGCGACCTCGATCCGGTGGAACTCACCGATTTGGTCGAGGACCAAGTGCGGTATCGCTTCGGCCGCATCCCCGGCGTGGCGCAGGTCGATCCGTGGGGAGGGTTCAACCGCGAGGTGCGCATCGAGCTGGACCCCGATCGCATCAAGGCCCTGGGCCTACCGCTCAATGACCTGCTCGACACCATCCGCGACGCCAACGTCGACCTGCCCACCGGCACGATTGATCAAGGGCGATACGAGGTGACCCTCCGAGCCCCGGCCGAGTTCGAGGATCTTGACGCCCTGCGCAATCAGGTGGTCGCCGTGCGCGACGGAGCTCCCGTGACGCTCGGTCAGGTCGCCGACGTCCGCGACACCTACGAGAAACTCTCGCGCATTGTCCGCGTCAACGGCAAGCGCGGCCTGCGGCTGGGCATCCGCAAGGAGTCCGAGGCCAACACCGTCGAGGTCTCTGGCGCCATCCTCAAAGAGATCGACGCGGTCAACCGCGACTTCCCACAACTGCACCTGGTCGCGGTGAGCAACCAGGGTAACTTCATCGAACGCTCGATCAGCAACGTCGCCCGATCGGTGCTCTACGGCGGTGTGCTGGCGGCGGTCGTGCTGCTGTTTTTCCTGCGCAACATCCGCAGCACACTGGTCATCGCGCTGTCAATCCCCATTTCGATCCTCGCCACATTGGCAGTGGTCTACATCAGCGGGCTGACCATCAACCTCATGACGTTGGGCGGCCTGGCACTGGGGGTGGGCATGATGGTGGACAGCTCGATCGTCGTCCTGGAAAATATCTACCGCCGGCGCGAGGAGGAGCACGAAGACCCCGTCACCTCGGCCGTCGCGGGCACCAACGAGGTCGGCGCGGCCATCGTCGCCAGCACCATCACCACCTTGGTCATCTTCCTGCCTTTGATCTTC
>CAZTAR010000359.1:0-5072 GCA_964611695.1 uncultured Planctomycetaceae bacterium
ACGCAAAGACGCCTCGGAAAACCCGAAGACTCCCACTGGTGAGAAAGGCGGGTTAACTGTTGGCTTGAGGGCACCTCAAGATGCCAAGGGAAAGCGTCGCACGGAGATAATATCTGTGAACAACGGCGCCGAGGGCGTCCGCCGCGACGGGAATAGTTCAATGGCTCTATTTCGCAGGTAGTTCCCGCAGTGTGCCGCTTGCCGTGGTGACGCAGCGGCCGCCGATTCGGACGTGTGTCTCTCCGCCGGCTGATTGCGTGACGACGACTCGCACGACGCCTGCGCGACCGCCCGATTTGGCTTGGGCACAGTGGAAGTCCGCGGTGCCGTCTTTCATTTTCACGATGCCGCTCTTGACCAGGTGCAAGCCGAGCGGGCCGTGAACGGAGCCGGTCACTGGGTCTTCGTCGATGCCGACGGCCGGCGCGAAGAACCGTGACTGCACCGCCGTCGCCGCCGACAAGACGTTGGTCGTCGCCACGCACACGCCGCGGATCCCGTTCTTTTTGCAATACCGGCCAAGCTCCGTCATGGGAGGATGCAGGCCGAGCAGGGTGGGTAGGTTTTTGAGGGCAAGAATCACGTCGTCATCCTGGGTTCGGATCGCCGGAATCACCGGGTCTACATCGTCTTCGGTCAGGCGCAGTTGCTTGATGATGGCCGGCACGACGACAGGCTTTTCCTTCGGTTCGCAGTGCGGCATGTCGAGCCAGATGGTGAAGTCTTCTTGCGAATCGCCGTGCATCTCGACGCGCACGGTCAGGATGCCAGACTTGCTCTCGATTGGCAGCAGCGTGCCAGGCTCTTTTAATGCGTGCGAAAACCTCCCCGCCTGTAACAGCGCGTGGACGCCTCCGAGGGTCGCGTGCCCGCAGAAGTCCACCTCGCAGCCCGGCGTGAACCAGCGAAACCGCACACCCGCGTCGCGCGTTGTCGGTTCGAGGACGAATGTTGTTTCGCTGGCGTTAAACTCCCGTGCGATCGCGACCATCTGATCGTCCGTCAGTCCGTCGGCATTCAGGATGACTCCGGCGACGTTGCCGGAATACGCGGACACCGCAAACGCATCGACCAATCTAAACTCGAGCGACTCAGGCATGACTCATCCGATCTTTTGCACTTTGCGCAAGCCGTAGCGTCGGCCCCCCGTGGCCGACGGTGGCAATTGGAAGCTCCTCCTCACTCTTACGTCGGCCACGGGGGGCCGACGCTACTTGCCGATCATCGTGCATTGTCGCCACGGTTCAAGCCTTGGCAACATACTCGTTGTGAAACGCGACCCACTCCGGCAAGACCTGTTCGAGCAGGTCACGCGGCGGGAGGAAGGCGATGCGGAGGTGGTGCGTGCCTTCTTTCTGACCGAAGCCCGAGCCGTTCACAGTACACAGGCCGGTCGCTTCGAGGAGGCCCATGCAGTAATCGAAATCGCCCGTGCCCGTCGGCAGCTTGTTCAGCCGGGGGAAAAGGTACATCGCGCCCGTTCGCCCGAAGCACTCGACGCCGTCCATCTCCTTGAATGCTTCGCGAATCCGCACGGCCTTCTGATATAGCTCGCCGAGCACGCTCTCTTTCTCTCGGGCGAATTGTTCGTAGGGCTCGCTGCCCTCCGGCGGCGGGCTGACCATCAGGTGTGTCATGATTTGCCCGACTGTGTTCGAGCATAGGCTGATCGATGCCTGTTTGAGGAGAACATCCGTCAAGCTAAGATCGCAGCCGCGCACCTTCGGGGCGTTTCGCACCTCGACATAGCCCCCCCGGTGCCCGCACTCGCCGCAAAAACCCTTCGACGTGCTGTGCAGGCTGAACAGCGGCAACGGCTTGTTGCCTACTACCTTGGCAAAAGAGTCGAACGTCGCGCCGTAAAGATTGTCCTGGTAGACCTCGTCGGCGATGATTGCCAGTCCTCGCTCGGTCGCGAAGTCCACGACATCCTGAATGCTTTGCCGCGGCATGATCGCCCCGGTCGGGTTGGCCGGGTTGATGACGACGATCGCCTTGACCGTCACACCTTGCCCCACCGCGCCGTCGTACGCCGTTTCGAGGATCGACCTGTCCAGCGTCCAGCCGTTGTCCTCATCAGGATAGAAGTTCACCTGTACCCCGCCGGCCCTGCGAATCGCCGCCGAATACAATGGGTATTGCGGGATCGGGATCATGATGCCGTCGCTACGTTCGGCGATCAGCATGTCGATCAAATACTTCGCTGCCTCGCTCGCGCCGTTTGTCAGGAAGATGTTGTCAGGATTCGACGGCACGCCCTCACCGCCGGCCACACCCTCGCCACTCGTCGGGCCCTGGCCGCCCGCTGCGCATTGCCCGCTCGTCACCCCGTCGCGACGGTCGATGTACCGCGCAATCGCCTCCCGGATGAACATCGGCCCCTTGCTTTCGGTGTACGCCCCTGTGCCGGTGGGCATCTTCGAGAGGATGTCGTCGCACAAGCCGAGCACGTAGTCGGACACGAAGTCGTCATCCGAAAGGCCTTTGAATGCTCTGGGATCCGCGGCACGGAGTTTGTTTAACGCTCTCTCCCGCCCGATCCGTGAAGGCGTCTCCAGCAGGCTGAGCACATCCCGGTAAAAAGAAATCGGCCGCTGCCCCAGCGCCTGCGGGTTGCCAATGTTGCAGGCAATGGTCTTCCGACCCTGCTGCGTCAACTCAGCCGCCCGCTGCGGGATTGGGCCGCGCACGGCATATTCGATTTCTACGATGTTTTGATTGAGGGTTACGTCAACGGTCATTACGAATCTCTAGATATCCAAGCGTCGAAACAGGAAAACGCGCCACAAGATCAGCGGGAGCGTACAGGGCACCTGCCCATTAAGGCCTATCATGGGGAGCGCAGTCAAGGAGACGGGCCGAAATCGAAGGTACGCTGACCGTCGGGTTTCTTCTCCGCTACACGACGCCATATGTCAGCACCGAGTTGATGTTTGGAGCAGAAGATGAGTTGGTAGATCGGCAAACCCTTGGCACAGATTCTCTCATACTCGAAGGATACATAACCGAGCGATTGCAGTTGCTTGACGTACGCGTCGCGCAACCGCTGGACCCACGTGGACGGCAGTTCATTCTTGAAGATTGATCGCCAATCGACCCCCGAGCCCAGGACCCTATCGAGATTCGAGTCCGGGTTGTCGTGGTAGTTGAGTTCCCAGTTTCTCAGCACGTCAACGTGGTCGGGAAAGTAGATGATTAGATCGCACCGCATCTGAGCCAGAATCGATACCGTCTCGAAGTTCAAGTGCAGACCATAAGGATCGAGAAACGCGAGGGAAAGAGCTCCTGAAGGGATACTGGCAAAAGCTTCCTCCACCTTTTCGTTGGCGTTGCCCTCCAGCACCTGTGTTCGTATTCGAGGTGCTACTCTCGATACGCGTCTTCGTAGCGCTTCGATCTTCTTCGGGTCCTGGTCACAGAAGTGTAGCGCGTCGAATGGTACGGCAGCCTGTGCGGCAATGAGAGGAGACCCCCAGCTCAGATCTCTGCTTTCCTTTAACCTCACAATCCCCGCGCCCGCAAACAGGTCAACATAATGAAGGCTGTTCCAAAGCTTCTTCTTCATCGCCACCGTAAACGCGTAGATGTACCGTGCAAGGAAGTGGTGCTTGTGGAGCGAATGTTCTCCCACCTCGGGGATCAGAAGCCCGTCGTCCTCTGGCGATGGCAGCTCAAAGCTCAGCAATACGACACTCCTGTTCTTTCGGAGTTCCCGGCGTCTCATCCCAGGTCCTGCCATCCAGCAGTCTGCCCGCCCGCTTCTTATTCACCCCGCCCCACTGCTTGAAGAAGAACGGCACGCCTTGGGCGATGCAGCGGTCTCGGATGCGGCGGACCCAGGCCGGGTCCATTGGCCGTGCGCCGGGGCCGGATTCGCCGCCGACGATGACCCAGTGAATCTCGCTGAGCGGCAATCGCGTGACCGGGCCGAGCAACGGCTCGATCGACAGGAAGCGGATCGCCGCTGGAATCTGGCGAAGCGTTGCGATTCTATGTTTGTAGAGGTCGCTCTCCACGCTCGTGCCGAGCCAGACATTGTTTGGCCAAGGCAGGTCGGTCGCCTGTTCGAGCGCGATCTCCGGGCGTTTTGTCAACACCTGGAACTGGTGTTGCGAGGCTCGCTGCATGACGTCGAAGACCTGCCGGACGAACGAGGGCGGCACATCTTCGTGAAAGAGGTCGCTCATCGAGTTGACGAAGATCGTGCTCGGTTTCTTCCATTTTAGCGGAATCTCCAGTGCGTCCGGTTGCAGCGTTACACGGAAGCCGTTGCGGTACTGCGGAAGTCCCATCGCCCGAAGTCGCCTGGACATGCGCTCGGCGTAGCAATGCTTGCAGCCTGGGCTGACCTTCGTGCAGCCCGTGACCGGGTTCCAGGAGTTCTGCGTCCACTCGATGGAGGATGCCTGTGCCATGCGTCACCGCCCTAAATTATACCGAACACCAATAGTGGATGCAAGTATTCACCGACCGGCGGGGAGTGGTTCATTTTGGCCCAGTGCACGGCTTGTTTGCCCGTGCCGGCATTGGCAGCAAGCTGCCAGTGGCACCCACAGATCAAAGAAAACCACCACCGACCGGCGTGGTGCGACCGAGTACCCATTGCGGCTTAGCGACTCGCGCAGTAACTCCGTTCCACTCCGTAGGCTGCCGATCTGAGGTCTTCGCCGCTGACGGGTTGCATTGTCGTCTTGCTGAGTTGTCGGTGTCAACGCGTGTTGGACCCAAGCGAATCATTTGTGGGTGTGGGGCGGTTGATTTTTGTACCCGCTCGCTGGCGCTCGGGGCTCGGATTGGGTGTGCTGCTCGCGTGAAATCGCGCGGTGTTTCGTCGTCTCGTTGCGGAAGTGTTTTTTCATTTGCAGACGCTTTGGCGGCAGGAGTGGCACGATGGGACGGCCACGTGGCAACGCGCCGCCGCAAGACAGGGGACGCCACGGGCGGCTTGTCCGCCCGTGGCGGCACTGGCAGCAAGCTGCCAGTGGCACCCCTCTACGAAACGATACCAGTACACCATTCTAGTACCGCGTTTCATAAGTTTCACGACTATGCTGCGTGTTCATTGGCAGCCA
>CAZTAR010000360.1:0-5046 GCA_964611695.1 uncultured Planctomycetaceae bacterium
CGTTGTACAGCCCGGTCATCACCATCCGCGCGACCCAAAGCGTGATGATCTCCCGCGCGGTGATCAGCACACTCGTGGGATACCAAAAGCCGAGATCGCTCGACTCGTCCTCGATGTCAGCGTCCGGCCAATTCAACGTCGAGTGCGGCCACAAGGCGGAACTGAACCAGGTGTCGAGAACGTCGGGGTCGCGACGAAACCAGCCAAGCGCTCCAAAGAAGTTGGAAGCGGCTGCACGTACTTCGTAGGGGTACTGATCGAGAGGATTGAACACCGGGAACTTGGTGCCTTCAGGTACGCTGAAGTCCGCATAGAAATCTCGCTCAAAGTCGGTAAGCAGCTTTTCGGCGCGGCCGCTGCTTGTACTCAGTTGCCATCGTGCCTCATAGATCTCTCGAATGCAAACCTCATCCTCAGAAACACCGACGCTCCTTAGTAGATTCCACAGGCTTTCCAAGCAGGCGGCGATGGCCTGTTCTCGTTTCCTTTGGAAAGCCACAATATCTTCGACCACGCCCACCACTTTTGCCATGAATTCCCACACCGGTATCCGGTGTCCCCACCAGAGCTGCCGGCTGATGCACCAGTCGCGCTTCTCCGCGAGCCAATCCATGTAGGTCTTTTCGTAACGCGCCGGGTGGAACTTCACGCGGCCGTCTTGCACGGCGTCCATCGCCAACTGGTTCAAGCCACTGGCGCCGCGCAGGCCCTCGACCTTGGCCGCGTGGTCCGGCTCCAGGTCGCCCATCTTCACGAACCATTGATCGCTCAGGAACGGCTCGATCCGCGCCTTGCTCCGGTCGCTGTGGCCGATCTCGACGACGTGGTCCTCGATCCGCTCGACCAGCCCGAGCGCCTCCAGGTCCGCCACGACCTTCTCCCGCCCCTTCGTCGCGAACGTCAGCCCCTCGTACTTCTCCGAGTTGGGATTGACCGACCCGTCCGGCTCGACGATTCGTGCGACCTTCCCGTCCTCCGTCATCACGCTGACCATCGGCAGCTCGTGCCGCAGGCCCACGTCGTAGTCGTTCTGGTCGTGCGCGGGCGTGATCTTCACGCACCCGCTGCCCAGCTCCGGCTTCGCCCACTCGTCACAAAGAAGCGGAATCGGCCGATCCACCAGCGGCAGCGTCACCATTCGCCCGTCATTCGCCATGTCGCGCAGCTTGAGCAGCGTCGGCAACAGCGTCTTGCGTCGCTCCGTCAGATTGTCAATCGCCGCCTGCACATCGGGCTTTTCTTTCTCCGACGCCTTGGCAAGCTTCTCCTTCAACTCCGCCTCAACTTTGTCCAGTTGCACATCCGGCTTCGGATGCACCGCCACCGCCGTATCGCCCAGCATCGTCTCGGGCCGCGTCGTGGCGATGTGAACGTTCGTCGGCTCGCCCGGCTTCGGCTCGATCACCGGATACTTGAAGTGCCAGAAGTGCCCTTTGACCGTCTCGTGATAGACCTCGTCGTCCGCCACGGCCGTCTTGAGCTGCGTGTCCCAGTTGACGAGCCGTTTGCCGCGGTAGATGAGGCCGTCGCGGAAGAGCTTGAAGAAAGTGTGCCGCACGGCCTTTGCGCAACCATCGTCCAATGTAAACCGCAGCCGATCTTTGTGGTAGTCGCCGGAGCAGCCCATGATCTTGAGCTGCTCAATGATCCGCCCGCCGAACTTGTCTTTCCACTCCCAGATCCGCCGGACCATCTCATCGCGCCCGAGGTCGTGCCGGTTCTTTCCTTCGTTTTTGAGGATCGCCTTCTCGACCGTTGCCTGCGTGGCGATGCCGGCGTGATCCGTGCCGAGCATCCACAGGGTGTTGCAGCCGCGCATGCGGTTGAGCCGCGTCAGAATGTCCTGCAACGTGTTGTTCAGTGCATGACCCAGGTGCAGCGCCGCCGTCACGTTCGGCAACGGAATCATGATGCAGTATCGCTTGTCGCGCGGGCGGTCGTCCGGCTCGGGGTGGAAGTACCCCCCCTTCATCCAGAAGTCCCAGACGCGTTTCTCCGCCGCGGCGGGGTCGTACGATTTCGATCCGGCTTTAGCCATAGTGTCGTGCTCTTCCTGTGTTCTGTTGAGTATGCGGAATCCTACATTATCGAGAGTATGCCGCCAAACGGCAAGCGGGTCTCCAACATGCCTCGCATACGAGAAAACCTCTCACCACGGCTTGCCGTTTGGGGGATTCCGCAAACTAGACTACCATCGTCTTCATGGTTATCGCCCATCACCTAATCCTCACAGGCTACGGGCACTGGCTTCCCAACGATCCGCGAGGAAGCCTCTCAAAGGATATCAGGGCGGGCAAGCTCATCCCGCTAGGCCCGATCCATCATGGGCGCAAGGCGGCCCAGCCGTCCCGAGCGGAACTGCGGTCGTTCCAAGCCCAGGCTCGCGGGCGGCTTGAATACGAGGTGCTCTGGTTTGATGCCGCCAAACGGCAAGCCATTGCCGAGGCGTTTGCCGAAGTGATCGAGGCACAGCGCTACACCTGCTGGGCGTGCGCGATCATGTCGAACCATGCACACCTTGTGATAAGGAAACACCGCGACAAGGCGGAAACGATGCACGACGAACTGCGGAGGGCCTCAGCAATCAGGCTTCGCCTTCTGGCGGATGTCCCGGACCAGCACCCAGTCTGGAGCAACGACCCATACAAGAAGTTCATCAGCACGGCGGAAGCGGTTGAATGCACAATCCGATATGTTCAAAACAACCCTGTGAAGGAAGACCAGCCTCAGCAGGCATTCGATTTCATCCGGCCCTATCGCGGTGAATGGAGCGGCCGACGATAATTACCGTGCCGCCGCCGAATCCATGCGTAGCCGCCAGGCTGGCATTTGCTCCGGCTTCACGCCCGCCCACAACCCGACATGTTGCCGCACTGCCTTCTTCTCGATTTTTACGAGCCGGTCCTTGAACACGTGATGGAACCGTCGATCGGCATACGCCAAACCTCGGGAAACCAGGATTTCGTTAAGCATCTCGCCCGTGTCATCGAAATAGACGTAAGCGAGCAGGCGGCCGTAGCGATCTCGGGGTGAGCGAATCGGGTCTAATTCCAACCGCACGCGCCGACCGACGACGTGCTGGTGGACGAACTCGAATGCCTCGCGACCGAAGTAAGCATCCTCCTCCCCTTCAGCGTGGGCGATCTCCGGACAGTCCACGCCCCAGAGTCGAATGCGCGTAACGTCGCGGGAACCATCAGGAATGTCTATGTCGATGGTGTCACCATCAGCGGCATAGGTGACGGTCGAAACGGCACCGTTGAAGTCCGCTCGCCGGCTTCCGCGATACCCGAAGACGCCCGCGTGATCCAGCGCGGACACCAGGCCAAGCCCCAGGAGAGCCCCGACAGTCAGCAATCGTTTTCCTTTTCGAGTCATGGTTGCACAGCATCGGCCTTCCGTGGTCGACGATCAGAGCCGAGCGCGTCAGCAAGCGGTCGGCGCTGAACAGTGAGGGCCCTTCCCTTTGCATGGGGACCGCTCCCTTACGGTCGCGGCTTCTGATCTCAGCGTCGGCCACGGGGGGCCGACGCTACATTCGGTATCGCAGCGAGCCACGCCGCCGAGCCTCGCTACGCCTTCGGCGATTGATCCAACTCGAAGGCGGCATGTACGGCCCGCAGCGCCTTCTCTCCGTCCTCTTCCCGGATGACGCAACTGACAACGATTTCGCTCGTGCTGATGTTTTCAATGTTGACTTCGGCCTGGTGCAACGCCTCGAACATCTTGGACGCCACCCCCGAGCGGCTCCGCATCCCGACGCCGACGACAGAAATCTTCGCCAAATTCTTCTTGATCTCTGGCGCCATGCCGGGCATCTCGCCCGCCATCTCCTGAGTAAGGCGCGCGACGACTTCGATGTCCTCAGCCTCAATCGTGTAGCTGATGTCCGCGGTTTCTCCCCCCTCGTGGATGACTTGAATAATGTCGTCCACGATGATGTCGTGATCAGCGGCCCTGGTGAATATCTCACTGGCGATGCCGGGTCTGTTGGGCACCCGGTTCAACTCCACACGGGCCAGCTTCTTCTTCAATGCCGCACCGCGAACGATGACCTGTTCGAAATCGGAAGATCCTTGCACGATGTCTGTTCCCTCCGCGTCTGTGTAGCTACTTCTCACCCGCAGCCGGACGCCGTAGTTCTTACCCAACTCGACACTCCGCGAATGGAGTACCTGGGCGCCAAGCGATGCGAGTTCCAGCATCTCATCATAGAGAATGTAGTCCAGCTTTCGGGCTTCCGGCACGATCCGGGGGTCGCACGAATAGATGCCGTCCACGTCGGTGTATATCTCGCACACATCGGCACCGAGTGACGCCGCCAGGGCAACTGCGGTTGTATCCGAGCCGCCGCGGCCCAACGTCGTGATGTTCTGAGCATCGTCCACGCCCTGGAAGCCTGCGACGATGACAATGCTGCCCTGCTCCAGGAGCGATATGAGGCGACTCCTCGCCGTGATTTGCCTGATCCGAGCGCGACCGAATGCGCGATCCGTCTGGAGCCCGATTTGCCCGCCTGTCAGGCTGATGGCGTCATACCCCGTGTGATGGATCGCCATGGCCATCACCGCGATGGACACCTGTTCGCCAGTTGCCATGAGCTGGTCCATCTCGCGGCGGCTGGGCCGGTCGGTGACCTGGTAGGCGAGGTCCGTGAGGTGATCGGTCGTATCGCCCATCGCCGACACGACGACCACCACCTGATTGCCTGCAAGCTTCGCGCGGACGGCCCGTCGCGCGGCGCGATGCACTTTCTCCGCGTCGGCAATGCTTGTTCCACCAAACTTTTGGACGATCAAGGGCATTAGAGCTATCAGTATTCAGTGGTCAGTAATCTGTCATTGTTGCTCAGCTTTTTGGATATCTGATCGCAGCGAGTGACTCGTGTACAGCCGCACGATTGCGTGCGTGTCGTAGCGTCGGCCCCCCGTGGCCGACGCTACCCGAGGATTCAGGTGTGGCGATTCACGAGTAGCTTGTGGGTTTCATCCCTCTTAACCGCCACACGAGTTTACCGCTTCCCGTGCGGATGACGCCCAACTTGAA
>CAZTAR010000361.1:0-5039 GCA_964611695.1 uncultured Planctomycetaceae bacterium
CATCGCGAACATTTGATTCTTTTGGCTGTCGACTCTGATTGGCACGGTGTGTTCTTTCAGGAAGGCACGCACTTCCTCCTTGGCGAATACTTCCCTCTCCATTTGGAGACAAGCGGGACACGAGCGTGACACGACGGCGACGAACAGCGTCTTGCCTTCCGATCGCGCCTTCGTCTTTGCCTGCTCAATTGAGATATCCTCAAACCAGGGTGACGGTCGCGGTGCTTCCGTCGCGGTAGTGGCGGCCTGTGAGGCTTTTCTCTGTTCTCCTTCCGGTTTCGCGGGAGATTTTTGATCGCATGCCACCAGGCTTGCGAAGAAGACGACCGTCAGCAATAGCGTGGTGTTCCGGATCATGTGTTCCTCCTGTTCAAATGCGTTTTCCCGTTGACCTGCCTGACGGACCGGGTATTTGCATGGCGTTTACCCGAGCAATCTTTATGAGTATCTAACACACTCAGGATATGTCAAGTATTGAAATGCGAGGGGGCGTCCATAGGTGTGATTGGGAAGGGATGCTCTACCGCTCTTGCTTGCGTGAGTCTGTTGCGTTCTGGACGTTTAGCACAATGGATATTCTTTGATGCCGAACTTTTTGGAGAAGGCCATGAGAACGTGCAGTGCGACCCTCTTTCTTTTCTTATTCACGGTGAGCGGGCAGTCTTTGCAGGCAGAGACGCGATGGGAACAGTTTCGCGGGCCCAACGGTTCCGGCATTTCGCCTGATTCCAGTGCTTTACCGGTGCGGTTCGACGTGAACAAGAATCTCGTTTGGAAGTGCGAAACGCCGTTCGGCCACTCCTCTCCCTGTATCTGGGGCGACAGGATTTTTCTCACCGGCATCACGGGCACTGAGTTGGAGACGCTCTGCATCGACCGCAAGCGCGGCAAGATTCTCTGGCGTGCGTCCGCCTGGTACGAATTCATCGAACGGGTTCACCGGAGCAACAGTCCCGCCACGCCCAGTCCCACTTGCGACGGCAAGCGCGTCTATGTCTATCTCGGATCGTCGGGCCTGCTATGCTATGACATGGATGGCAAAGAGGTTTGGAGCCGGATCATCCACGCGCCACCGGACCTGTATGGCACGGCGACTTCGCTCATCCTCGCCAACGATTTGCTTGTCTTCTGCAACGACAACCCGCGGAAGTCCTTTCTTGAAGCGATCGAGCCGGCCACGGGCAAGACAGTCTGGCGGACGGACCGGCCGGAGTTGAAGTACAACTGGACCACGCCGATGTATTGGAAGAACAACGGCGTCGATGAGTTGGTCGTCAATGGCCAAGGCGGTTTGCGAGCCTACCGCTTGAAGGATGGGATCCAGCAATGGACCTTGCCCGGCCTGACTCCTGAGCCCTGTGTTACGCCGGTTTCGCACGACGGCCTCATCTATGTCACCTCGTACAACATGAAGACGAATACCGAGGTGGTCGGCCTTCCGGATTGGGATGACCTGGTCAAGGAGCTGGACACAGACGGCGACGGTGAACTCACGATGGAAGAGACGAAACCGAACAAGTCGATCTTGTCCCGTGCCGATGCGGACGGCGAGGGAGACCATCCGCTCTGGGGCTTCCATCGTTTTCTGGATGAGGACCGGAATGGGAAGGTGACCAAGTCTGAGTGGAAGAAGATCGTTGATTGGGTGGGTTGCTTCCCGCAGGAAAACGCCATTTTGGCGGTCAAGCCTCCGGACGAGGTGGGCAAGGTCGCCCAGATCGTTTGGAAATACGGAAGGGGCGTGCCCGAGGTTCCCTCCCCACTCTACTACGACAAACGCCTTTATTCGGTGAAGAACGGCGGCATGATTACCTGTCTCGACAGCAAGACCGGCAAGAAGAAGTACCGTGACAGACTCGGCGCGGGGGGGCCGTATTATGCGTCCCTTGTCGCCGGCGACGGGAAGGTCTTCGCCTCCTCGGTCCGAGGCGTCGTTACTGTCTTCAAAGCCGGTGACAAGCTGAAGGTCCTCGCCCGAAACGACCTGAAGGAACGTATCTCAGCCACGCCGGCGTTGCTGGACGGAAAGGTCTACCTCCGAACTGATAATCACCTTTTTGCATTCGGCAGATCATAAGTCGTCATGCGGCCCGGTACCTTTAGGATGAATATCGGAACCAGGGTTCAACAATCTCTCAGTCCATGAGCGCATCCACAAAAGGCTGGATGTCCAGGCCGTTGACGCCGCCGATTCCATCAATGTTGCTGTTTGACACGTATGGCTCTGCCTGTTGGATTCCGAGGAGGACGTCCACGAAGAAGGCAACGTCCGTCATGTCTCGATCGCAGTCGCCGTCGATATCGCCGAGCGGTGCAGCCTGAACCGTGAACTGAATTACCGCATCACCTCCGGCGAGGCCCTCCCCGGAGGGCAGTGAGGTTGGGCTGATGGGGTCAGCGATTTCTCCATCCAGGTTGGCGCCGCTATTGATCGCGGTGAGGGCGTCATCGACAGTCAACGTGTACTCGTCCGCGGGAAGGGGGCCGGCGCTTGTCAGTGTCACCGTATTGGCGCCGCTATCGTATGCAAAGCTCATGGACTGCGGTCCGGTGGTTGTGCCGACGAGGGCATAGTTGCCTGCCGAGGTGCTGACATTCGTGTGGAAGGTGATCGTGACTGTGTCGAGATCGGTGCCGCAGGCAACTGATTCGCCGGGTTGCGGCGATGTCTCAACGATCTTCGGGGGGCCGGGCACGTAACTTGTCAATGAAGCGCTTCCACGCAGAATCCACTCATCCGGGTCAAAAGAGACTGACGACGCAGGGGCTGCGATCGGCAGGAGGAAATGTTCCGGGTCGTTGTCGTTGAATACGACGTGCGTCACACCGTCGACCACGATGTCGATCGGCATGGAGAACCGCTGGTAGGACGTTGATTGCGTCTGGTCGATGTAGATCGCGAGGTAGTCCTGGCCGTTGACGTTTACGGATTGGTAGCCGTATTGGTAGGAGGGCGTCCGCTCTCCGTATATCCACTCCTGAAAGAACCAATCAAGATCACCGCCAGGATAGAAGCCCTCGCAGATATCCTGGAAGTCCTCGGTGGTCGCCGCGCCGCCTTCAAAGGCGGCTCGATAGGCCGCAAGGGCGTCGAAGAAGTCGTCGTTACCCAACACGTGCCGCATCATGTGCACGACCCAACCAGCCTTATCATACGTCGTATTGCCGTCGAAGATATCGTACAAACTGCCGCATTCGGCGTCGCTGACATAGATGCTTCCCGCGCCTGTGTACCGCATTCCCGTCATGTAACTTTTGAGTGCGGGCAGGCCACTGCTGCCAGGCTTGAACTCCGCCCAGAGCGCTTCTGTGTAGCTGGCAAAGCCTTCGTTGAGCCAGATGTGGTTCCAGGTCTTGCACGTGATCATGTCGCCCCACCATTGGTGGCCCAACTCGTGCACGGTGACCCATTCGTTGAACGTGCCCTGCGCGGTAAAGGTCTGGTGTTCCATGCCGCCGCCGAACTGACATTCGTAGATGCCATACTTTTCGTCGACGAAGGGGTACTCGCCATACAGATCCCGAAGCGTGTACATCATCTGGACGACTTCCTCCCATGCCGATCGATTCGCCGGGGTGTCATCCTCCGGGTAGATGTAGAACAAGACCGGCATGGCGCCGCCGCCAATGGGCGTGTAGTTCAGTTGCCACGTGTTGTAGTCGGTGGACGAGAAACAGACGAGGTACGGGGCGATGGGATAATTGCTGGACCATCGCGTGCGCATTCGGTTGCCTGAGAGGGGATCCGTTCCCTGCAAGAGACCGTTGGAGGCCGTCACCATCCAGTCGGGCGCGGTGATCGCGATATCGAGGGTGAACTGGTCACCGTTGTCTCCGGGTACGCCAAAGTCTCCATCTTTGATCGGCCACCACGTGTAGGCGTAGTAGGACTCGCTCAACGTGTAGACGATGTCCGTGCCGAAGCCGCCGTGGTTGGTAAATTCGATCGAGCCGAAGCCGCGCGACTCGGCATGGCCGTGGTAAACGATCGTCAAAGTGAAGACCTCGTCCATGCCGTAGGCGCGATCCAGCGTCACCTGCCGCGTGGAAGTGTCGACCACGGAGACGACAACGCTCGTGCCGTCCACATCCGCACTGTCGATGATGAACTGGCTGCGAAGCCGAAGCGTGAACTCGGTCAGCGAGCTTGACTTGCTCTGGATCGTCATCACGTTTGTGCCGTAAATATTGTTCGAGCTACCGGGAATGACCTCGATGTCGAGATCGCAGTGGAGCAGATCGGTCTCGTCGAAGGCCTCGCGCGGTCCGGCTTCGTTTTGCTCCTTTGTGCTGCGCTCTTCGGTCTGTTCGTGAACCTGTTGTGGCCGAAACCTCCCGGACAGGGCATGCGCCTTCCCACAGCCGAACGATGCGGGGTCCGAATGAGGTCGATTGGCGATATCTGGCGGGGCTGCGATTGTCATCGACGGAGAAACACCGAGGGCGACAACGAGGATTGGAACCAAAGCCCACACGCACCGGCGGAAATGGGTGTGTAACATCACTATCCTTCCATCTGTTTGAACTTGGATTGCATTCCGCGGCTTGTGGAGCAACTTCACCTGGCTCGCTAGACGTTGTTTCCCGGGTGCCGCTCCTTCCTTAATCGTATTGTAGGTTCCCCAGACTCGAAGAACAACCAATTATAGGGCTCTTATTGCCAGGATTGGGGCGGCCAATTTCCTGAAGATGTTCCACCGAGCCGATGCGAGCCACAAGTCGGCGTGATTGGCCGGAATGGGCGAGTTCTGTCTGACTGGCCCGGATGCCGGTTTGGATTGAAACGAGTAAGCTGTCAGTGTAGAACGACCCATCGGGAATAGAGGAACATACCGGCTATTGGGGCTTCTTGTGTTTTAGCCCGTGGGCCGGACGTCAATTGTCAGCGGTTAGCCACGGCCGACAGGGGCGTCGGCCGGTACGGGGAATGCAGATCTGCTCTCGTTGCTCTAGTACTTTGCAGACATGGTTCCCTTTCTCTAACCCCGGATTTCCCAGATGGAATGTTCGTGATGGCATGATACATGCTCGTTCCCCCT
>CAZTAR010000362.1:0-5003 GCA_964611695.1 uncultured Planctomycetaceae bacterium
TCTGTACCGCAAGTGGGTGATTCGTGAGATTCCCGTCGCATATCGGGAACGTCCGGCGGGCAGCGAGTCGAAGTTGAACACGTTTCAGGATGGGCTGCGTGTTCTCTTCCGGATTCTGAGTGTCTTTCGCTCTTACAAGCCTCTGACGTTTTTCGGGGGATTGGGCATTCTGTTCTTCATTGCAGCGGTGTTGCTGGGTGTTGTGGCGAAATTCGTCTTTGGACCGGAGTCCGGATACCGACTGGCCTTTATTGTGCTTTCCGGTGCTTCGATCGCGATGAGCCTGATGGCGTGCAGCATCGGTGTGATTGTGCAGTTGATCAACTTTCGTTTTTTGGAATTGGATTCGGTTTTGCGGCGCCGGCGAACGAAGGAACACGATCGAAACAGGGAGGACTGAGCCGCTGCGAGGGGGACGATTGCCTGTTTTGTTGCAGGTTAGGTCCTTTCGTTTTGGCCGGTGTGGGCAACTTGTGTTTCTCGTCGGCCATGGGGGGCCGACGCTACGTGCGGCGTTACGGTTTGCCACGGGCTACCAGATAACAAGGGATTGTGTCATGCCAACTGAAAAGACTGCATCACTTCTGGATCGTTTGGATGAGGCCTCTCAGGATGTCTGCCGGCGTAGTGGCAATCAGCCGCCGAACTTGGGCCGGTTGGATGACGCGGTGTCGAACGCGATCGATCCACAAAAGTTGATCGACAACTTTGCCGAGGCTTGGCGGGTTTCGCCTGAGGAGGCGCGAGCTGCTCTCGAAGGGCACGGCTTTGGTAGCGTGTTGGCCAGGTTGGGGGTGGATATGTCCGCGGGGGGGAGCGATGAGGTTCGAGGGGCGGCCCTGTCGGCGGAGCGTGTGATGAAGATCGCGGATGGGCGGATTTGCGTGCTCGCGCTGAGTCCGGCGTTTGACGAGCCGATGACGGCACCGCAGGCCATTCTGGAATCGGTCTCCAAGGGGATTGGGGCCTTTTTGCCTGGCGCGGGCGAGGATGCTCTCGGTGTTCTTTATCGCAAGGCGCCTGCCGCTTATGCCGCACGGTTTCTCGCCGAGGAGGCTCCGAAGATCGACGCTTACATTCAGGCGCAGTTCGGCGAGGCTGGGCCGCGTTATCTGGTCAACAGTGGGATCGGCGCGAACGAGCAATTCAACTACTTCGTTTCGGCTTTGGCCAACGCGCGGCCTGATCGCCGGTTGACGTGGCTGCTGGCGAATTCGCCGAAGGAGCTGGCTTTTTTACCGGCGGATGCGACGGTTGAGAACACGCTGTTTATGGAGTTTTCTCGCAGTGGTATCACGGAGGAAACGGTGAAGCTGCATGAGCTTAGCCCGCGCGAGGCGAAGCGTGTAGTGTTCGCGAATACGGGTTCTTTGCAGGCGTTGGGGCAGCGTGACGGGAACCTCGTGTTGGCGTTGCCGAGTGAAGTGTCGGGGCGATATGGTCGTAATAAGACACCGATTCTGATGGCGCCGATGCACGTCGCGGGGCTGGATGTGAGGTCGTACTGGGCGACGATCGAGTCGGCTTGTGCGGCGATGAACCTTGGTGATCGGACATCGCTGCCGGTGGTGTTGGCGCAGTACATTCGGGTTCAACAGCTTCGTCGCGGCATCAACCATATTTACCTGGGGACGAACGATTCATTGCTTCGGTTTTCGGCTGACGAGTTTTGTCAATATTGGAACGAGGGTGTGAACCGCGACGGCAATGACATGACGATGTCTCGCTATCTGGGTTTGCCGCGGGATTCTCACATGAACCTGGAGGCGATGCTGGGGACGAGCGAACGGAAGATGGCGATCTTTCTGCTTCGGACGTCCGGCGAGGGTTCCCACGGTCTCTTGCTCGATCGTGCGGATCCGATCAACGCCGAACATGCGGGGCTCTCGGCCGGTGAGGTGAATCTGATTCTATCAGCGGCGAACGTGAAGCGTTGTAGCGAGAAGATGCCGACGGTTGTGATTTCCGTGGACAAGCCGGATTTGTCGGTTTCCGCCTGGCTCGGGCAGTTGTGGGCGGATACGACGTTGGTTTACGCTCGGCTGAACGGTGTTGACCCAGGCTCGAATCCCGAGGTGAAGGCGGTTCGGACGCGGGCGGCCGAATGGTTGGCGGATAAGAAGACGGCAATCGAGATGCTTCGTGGCAAGTGAGCGGCAAGCGGTTTGTGGGAGTCGTTGAAGTTGGATGTCCGAGATTGTGTTTCTCGGCGGTCGTGGTTCACTTTGGATGCCGCGGACGGCTTGTCCGCCCGTGGCGGCACTGGCCGCAAGCTGCCAGTGGCACCCACAAGATCCCACTGAACCACGATCTTGTTGACGGCGGGGACTTGCGGCGCGCGGATCAGGCAGTAATGTAGAGGTTTCGCAAAATGCTGGCGTTTCGCCAGGGGAGACAGGGCGGCAGGGTTTGCCGCGCATGAGGAAGGCAGAGACAGGCATGATCGACAAGATGTTCGAGAATTCTCCATTCGAGCCGTTGATGCACCACTTTGAGAAGGTGCAGGAGTGTGTGCAGTTGATTCGTCCGATGTTTGAAGCGGCGAAGGAACAAGACTTTGACCGTCTGTCGGCATTGACGCAAGACGTGTTTCGATGTGAGCACGAAGCTGACATGATTAAGGACAAGATTCGGCAGCGAATCCCGCGGAGCTTTTTTCTTCCGGTCTATCGCGGCGATCTGCTGGGTTACCTCAAACTCCAGGACGATATGGCGGACGAGGTTGAGGACATCGCCATTTTGTTGACGATCAAAAACCTGAAGATGCCGGATTCGCTCGTGGAGGAGATCTTCGGGTATCTGGACAAGATCTTGCGGACATGCGACCGGATGGATGAGATGAACGCGCACATTCGGGAACTGGTGTCTCGTGGTTTTCGCGCGGAAGAAGCGAGCGGCGTGTTTGATATGATCCGGAGCGTTGAGAAGGCGGAATGGCAGGCCGACAAAGCGCAGTATTCATTAAGTAAATCGCTGTTTGCTTTGGAAGACGAGATGAAGCCGTCGGATTTGATTCTGTGGTGGCGTGTGTTTTTGGAACTTGGTCGCGTGGCGAACCATGCGGAGAATATCGCTGATCGTTTGCGGCGGATGCTGTCTCAGTAACGACTCCCGTCGGTCGGCCAGGTTGTCGACCGCAGCATAAGCCATGCAAACTTATTAAGTCTCTTTGCGGGTTGGGCAGAACCATTTACGACACACTTATTGTTGCAGAGACCGTCAGCTTTTGGGGTTTGACGTCCTTCTTCTACGGTGCGGCCGTCCTCGCTTTGGTCATGCTCCTTTGGGATACGATTGAAGTGGGGCGGAACGATGCAGCCAACATCGTGAACGCCGTTTTCGGTTCCAGGATCATGTCTCGGGAATGGGCGATTCGGCTTGCCGGGTTGGGCGTGGTTCTGGGAGCGTATCTTGCCTCCGATGTCGTTGAGACGGCGCGGAAGGGAATCTTCGACCCGGGTTTGTTCACGATCGAACAGGCCTTGGCGATTTATGTGTCGGTGTATTTGGTAGATACGATCCTGTTGTACACGTACTCAGCGTTCGGAATGCCAGTGAGTACGACGATGACGCTGGTGTTCGAGTTGTTAGGCGCGTCGTTGTTCCTTGGGATGTTTCGGGATGGGGACTCGGTCAGCGCGGTCCATTGGTCCAATGCCGGGCGCGTGATTCTCGGGATCATTTGCTCCATTCTTCTGTCCGGTGTGATGGGTTTCTTTTTGCAGCGGGCGGCGCGTGGCGCCATTCGAGACAAGTGGTCCAGTCTGCCGGCACTTCTGCTGCACGGCGGTTGGATCGGTGGTGGGCTGATGGCCGGCCTCTTCTACTTCATGATGGTCAAGGGCATGAAGAATGTGGGGGTCGTCAAGCATCTCAAAGGTTTTCTCGAAACGACCTGCGGCGGTTATGAGGCATTGGTCTCCATCGGCACGCTGTGGATTTTCTTCGCGATTTTGATCCATCTTGCGCTGGTGGTATATCGCAAACGAGGCGCGCGTTTGTTGTTTCCGGTGTTGACTACCATCGGGACCTTGTGCATGGCTTTTGCGTTTGGACAGAATGACCTGGCGAACTGTGCTTCACCCGGTCTTGCCGCGATTGCATTGATTAATGGCAAGCTCAGTGGAATGAATAGTGCGGCGGCGACACAGGTGCCAATCGCCTGGTGGATGTTGTTGGGGTGCGGCATACTGCTGGTGTTGGGTATGCGGACGAAAAACGCCTGTCGGGTGACGGACGCGGCGGTGGAAGCCGGCAGTGCGGGCGATCATGTCATGCTGTGGGCGCCACAATGGTGCATCGGATTGGCCAATGTGATTTTGCGGCAACGGCGAGAATCGGTTTCGTTGGCTCCGACCATCACCATGACGGCTGAGGGCACGACGATGCACTACGATCCCCTCCGGGCTTGTGTGATCGTCTGTGTGTCGGCGAGCGTGATCGCGACCGCGTCGGCGTTGGCGCTTCCAGTTTCCACGACCTATGTTGCCTTCGCCGCTGTTGTGGCAACCGGTATGGCTGACCGGATTTTCGTTCGCGGCGATGCCGCGCTGAAGCTCGGTCGATCGATTTGGGTTGTTTTTTGCTGGTTTGCCGCTGCGGTCATGGCCACGTTCCTGACAGGTTTTGTGTGCCTGATCGTCTATCACATTGGGTTGTTGGGGATGGTGCTCTGTGTCGCAGGCAACGTGGGTTTTCGCCGGTTTATCAAACGTCGCGCGGATGTCCAGGAGGAGCGCGTTCATCGCGAGGCGGAAGAGCGGATGCACCCGGAAGAGTATGCGCTTGAGGATGAGCGTTGAATGGATGGTGATTCAATCGGCACAGGATCACCTGTGGTGTTTATAGCGTTTCACGTTGATATGTGGCACCGGCGTCTCGCCGGTGAGGCAACGGCGCTCGGCCTCCTTGCTTCCACCGGCGAGACGCCGGCGCCACACTCAATCGCTAACTGCTCTAGCCCGCATTTCTCACCAGGTGGGGGTAGAAAAGGGCTGCGATCT
>CAZTAR010000363.1:0-4993 GCA_964611695.1 uncultured Planctomycetaceae bacterium
CATGCGAGACGCCTGTGCCACAATTCTGAGATAGCTTCTTAGGGCTTCATTCCGCGAGCCTCTCGAAAGAGGTGAGGATTTTAACATTGTAAACAACCGCATGGACGAAGGTCCGCGGCTCCTCGACAACGAAGGCATGTAAACGAACTATGGCGTCTTGGTCGGATCTTCTGGGACCGCGGTACAACTTCGAGGGCGGCCTCCTCCTGCCGGACCACAAAAGCGTCACCGCGCGCCGACCGATCGAAACGGTTCCTGTTGATGGCCCCCTCCACATCCCGTTGCGTGTTCGGTCCGACTTGCACACGCGTCTTGTCGTATCTCGCGGCGACCGTGTGCTCGGAGGACAGCGCCTTGCCGTGCCAACGCATCGCGACTCCGTGCCGATCCACGCCCCAACCTCCGGCACAATCGGCGACACGCAGCGCGTCTGGACCGCCTCTGACGGTTACCTGCCCGGCGTGATTCTGGAGCCGGACGGCGCCGACGAGTGGATTGAACGGCACCGGACCTGGGACTCGGAATCTTTCATCAGCCAGTTGGCAACGTGCGGCGCACTTTGCCCATCCCCGCGCGGGCCGGCCCATGGCGTCATCGAGAAGGCGGCCGAGGCGGGCGTCACCGATCTCATTGTGAATGCCATGGAGACGGAGCCCTACCTGGCAGCAGATTTGCGGACTCTCGTCGAAGAGCCTGGGAGAATCATCGATGCGACGTGTGAAATTGCGGATGCCTTGGGCGCGCATCAGGCATCCCTGGCGCTGCCGTTTCGCCACCGTCGCGTCGTGCGGCGGATGGAGTCTGAAGCGGTGGATCGCCACATCGAGATCATCCCCCTGGCAAACCCCTACCCGCAGTGCGATCCGGTCGTACTGGTCAAGACCCTCCTCGATCGAGAGGTGCTCCCGGGCGATTCGGTACTCGATGTGGACGCGGTCGTCCTGCCACTCTCCATGGTGCGGATGACGGCTGCGGCGATCTTCGACGGCCGGCCAATCACGCACGCCCTCATGGTCGTGGCTGGAGACGCCGTGGACCACGTCGGGACCTACCGTGTGGCGATCGGGACACCCGTGGCACGTCTGGCCGAACGTGTGGGATTGCTGACGCCCGTCGCGCAGGTCATTTCGGGCGGACCCTTGACAGGCCGACCGCTTGGCTTTCAGGATGCCGTCATCACCGCCGACACCTCCGCGATCCTTCTCTTTTCCGAAGCGCCGCGACCCGAGCCCGTGCCGTGCATTCACTGCGGCTGGTGCGTGGAGGATTGTCCGGTAGGGCTCGATCCGTCATCTTTGATCCAAGTGGAATCCCAGTCCACCTGCAGCGATCTCACGCTCGCGCAGCTTCGCGTTTGTGTGGACTGCGGACTGTGCAGCCACGTGTGCCCCTCGCAGCTGCCGCTCGCGGCCAGTATCAGAAGGGCGAGATTCCGATTCTCCAGACATTCCCAACAAGAGGCGGCAATCACCGTATGAGCGGCGAACCTTGGATCATAGGTGGGGATTGGTCTTCCCGACCGGCGCCACATCGACGCGGCGGCGACAGGCACCAGGATATCATCCGTGCCTGGACGCTCGCGGCAACGTGTGTGGCTGCCTGCGGGCTTGTCCTGTTCGGTCCCAACACGCTCATGATCGTTTTTGTCGCGGTCACAACGGCCATCGCCACCGAGTCGGTTCTCGGAATTCTCGCCCAACGCCCAATCATTGGCGGAATCTCACACGCAGGCCTGATCGGTCTGCTTTTGGCACTGACCCTACCGGTGACGGTCGAGTGGTATGTTCCGATGTTCGGCTCGCTGGTCGCGGTCCTCCTCGGAAAAGGTCTGTTCGGCGGGTTCGGGCACTACATCTGGCAACCGGCGCTCGTAGGTCGTGTGTTTGTCGGATTCCTCTTCGCGGGGCAGTTTGCGTTGGGCGGCGATGTGCCGCAATCACGAGTGCTCTCCCCCGGCAATCTGGTCGTCGGAGACATTGACCAGGCAAGGCCGATCAACACGGCCACCTACCGAGGCTGGTTCCTCCAGAAGGAACCGGCCGCCGTTGAAGCCTGGCAAATGGCACGGCCCGTCGAGACCCTCCGCCAATTCGCGGACGGGAAAATCCTCGTGAATAGTGATCCCGCATACGAAACGCTGCTTCGCGATTGGCTGCCGCCATGGCAAGACACTGTCTTGGGCCTCGTGCCGGGCGGCCTCGGCGAAACCTGTTCCCTCGCGCTGATCATTGTGGGTTTGTACCTGATCTATCGCGGCTATTTGCGTTGGCAACTCCCGGTCGCGATGATCGCGGCGGCGACGATCGCGGCTTCCATTCTGCCGATCGAATTGCCAACGAGCCTGGGTGGCGGCTACGACTGGTTTCCAATCCTGGAGGATGAAAGCGGCAGGGCTGACGGCGTCGCATACGTGCTCTATAACCTGACTTCCGGCCAACTTTTGCTCGGAGCTTTTTTACTGGCCGGCGACATGATGGCCACACCGATGCGAGCGCGCGGACAAGTGATCTTCGCCGCGGGTGTGGGTTTCCTGACAATCTTCATGAGGCTTTACGGCGTGCTCGAAGGCGAGTGCTACTGGTCCATCCTCATCATGAATTCGCTCGTTGGGGTGATCGACAGCCGAACGAAACGACCAGTGCTCGGCATGGCAACGTAATGCGTCGCGCCCCTTGGACATGAAAACGGCCGTGTTTCACGTCGTGCAGGGACAGCCGCAAAAACCGCCAAACGCAGGCTCGACACACTCCGATTGTCGTCAAGATCGGCGTATCGATATTGCATCGGAGGCACTGTCGCCGTAACATCTTGCGGAAGAGTTAATTGCGCCCGTAGCTCAGCAGGATAGAGCAACGGTTTCCTAAACCGTAGGCCGCAGGTTCGAATCCTGCCGGGCGCGTTGAACAAGCCGGATCAACCGGACCCATTCCTCCTGCTCCGTCTCCTCGTGACACAGGGGCAATGCCGCAACACAGTGAAGGAAAATTGCGTGAAGAATCAGGCCATCCGTAACGTCGCTATCATCGCCCACGTCGACCATGGCAAGACAACCCTGGTCGATCAGATGCTCCGCCAGTGCGGGCAGTTTCGTGAGGTGCAGCTCAAGGGTGATCGCATCCTCGATTCCAATGACCTCGAACGCGAACGCGGCATTACCATCCTCTCCAAGAACATCGCCATCCGCTACCAAGGCACCAAGATCAATCTGATCGACACGCCCGGCCATGCCGACTTCGGCGGCGAAGTCGAGCGCGTGCTCAAGATGGCGGACGGGTGCCTGCTGCTCGTCGATGCCTTCGAAGGCCCCATGCCCCAGACGACGTTTGTGTTGCGAAAGGCCTTCGAGTTCGGCCTGCGACCGATCGTCGTCATTAACAAGATCGACAGGCCCGACGCACGGCCCATCGATGTCCACGACGAAGTACTCGACCTTTTCATCGAACTCGGTGTTGAAGAAGACGCCCTTGATTTTCCGACGGTCTACGCCTCCGCGACGCAGGGCTACGCCACGTACGATCCCGCCGAACACGCCACCGACATCTTCCCACTGTTCGACATGATCATGGAACACGTGCCGACGCCGGAGGTCGATCCCACCGCCCCGCTCCAGATGCTCATTACGACGCTCGACTACAGTGACTATGTCGGACGCATCGGCATCGGTCGCGTCTTCGCAGGCACAATCAAAACCGCTACCAACGTCACGGTCATCCATCGCGACGGCACACAGACCGCGGGGAAGATCAGCGAGTTGTTCGTCTTCGACGGACTCGACCGAGCGAAGGTCAACGAGGTGGCTGCGGGCGACATTTGCGCTGTCGTCGGGCTCGACTGCGTCGACATCGGCAACACCATCGCGGACCCGGACAATCCCAAGCCGCTCCCCATCGTCCGAATCGATGAACCCACGCTGCACATGACCTTCCGCATCAACGATTCGCCCTTCACCGGCCGCTCCGGCAAGTTCCTGACCAGCGGCCACATCCGCGACCGGCTCGAAAAAGAGATTCAGCGAAACGTCGCCCTCCGCGTCGAGCCCGGCAACACACCGGAGGAGTTCCATGTCTCCGGCCGCGGAGTCTTGCACCTGTCCATTCTGATCGAAAACATGCGCCGCGAAGGGTACGAACTCGCCGTCGGCAAGCCGAAGGTGATCTTCCGCGAACTCGACGGGAAGAAGACCGAACCGATTGAATTGTGCATCGTCGATGTACCGACCGCACACGTCGGCCCCGTCATGGAACTGATGGGCAGCCGCCGCGGAATCTGCAACAAGATGGAAGCACGTGACGAACATTCGTACCTCGAGTTCACCATTCCCGCGCGCGGTCTGATCGGCCTGCGCAACCGGCTGATGACAGCCACGCAAGGCACGATCATCATACACCACAACTTCTACGAATATGAATTCCTCCGGGGAAGCATTCCGCACCGTGCCAACGGCGTGCTCGTCGCCAAGGAACCCGGCCAGGTCACGGCCTATGCCCTCGATAACCTCGCGGACCGTGGGATCATGTTCGTCTCGCCGGGGCAGCAGGTCTATCCGGGCCAAATCGTCGGCGAACACTGCCGCGACGATGACATCGTCGTCAACGTTTGCCGTGGTAAGAAGCTGACCAACGTCCGCGCCGCCTCCTCCGACAAGACCGTCGTCCTCAGACCGCCCCGCGAGATTACGCTGGAGATCGCGCTGGAATTCATCGAAGAGGATGAGCTCGTCGAAATCACGCCGGACGCCTGCCGCCTGCGCAAACGCCATCTGAACGCAATCGACCGCAAGCGCGCCGAACGGGGACGCTAGAGAAGGGTCGGTTTGAAAGTGCCTGCCGCGTTTGGGATGCATGCTTCGCCGTAGCGTCGGCCCCCTGTGGCCGACGGGGATGGCCGGTTCGCTCGCACCCAACAAAAGTGAACACTGACCGCATGCTCACACGCGCGGCTTCTATGAAAGCCCGTTGCGTGTCAAGCGTGATTTCAACTACCTGGGACGCTT
>CAZTAR010000364.1:0-4981 GCA_964611695.1 uncultured Planctomycetaceae bacterium
CGTGCAATAAACCGTCGATCCCATCCTCGATCTCGTCGAAGGCGCCGTAATTGGTCTGGTTCCGTACCTGTCCCGACACCACGGTGTTCGGCGGGTACTTCTCCACAACGCGGGTCCACGGATTCGTCTCGGTCTGCTTGATGCCGAGCGAAATTTCCTGCTTGCCCTTGTTGATCTCCAACACGACGACCTCGACCTCGTCGCCGACATTGAGAATCTCTGACGGATGCGTAATGCGTCGAGTCCAGGACATCTCTGAGATATGGACCAAGCCTTCGATACCGCCGTCGAGCTTCACGAATGCCCCGTAATTCGTAATGTTGACCACCTCTCCCTTGATACGGGAGTTGATGGGGAACCGACCCTCGACCTCGTCCCAAGGGTTGACCTGGGTCTGCTTCAGACCCAGGGCAATCTTCTCTTTTTCCTTATCAATGGCGAGAATTTTGACTTTGATCTTCTCGTCAATCCGGACAACTTCGCTGGGATGGTTGACGCGATCCCAACTCATGTCGGTAATGTGCAACAGACCGTCGATGCCACCCAAATCGATAAAGGCGCCGAAGTCGGCGATGTTCTTGACCACGCCATCGCGGATTTGGTCGACCTCGATCTCCGCCATAAGGTTGGCCTTGGATTCGGCTCGCTCGGCTTCGATCATCCGTCGCCGCGAGATCACGATGTTTCGGCGTTCGATGTCGATTTTTAGAACGACGGCCTCAATGGTCCGGCCGATGTATTCGCTCACATCCCCCGGGCGACGTGTATCGACCTGACTGGCCGGCAGGAAGACCGGCACGCCGATGTCGACCAAAAGGCCGCCCTTGATCTTCCGCATGCACTTGCCGCTGACCTTCTCGCCTTCCTTGCATTCGGAGAGAATACGTTCCCAGCCGCGGATGCGATCGGCTTTGCGCTTGGAGAGAATGATTGTGCCGGTGTCTGATTCGATCTGTTCGAGAAGGACCTCGATCGGATCACCTGGAATGACTTCACTAATGTCTTCCCACTCGTAGACCGGCACATACCCTTCGCTCTTGAGCCCGACATCGACGACGACTTCGTTTCCGCTGATGCCGATGACACGGCCTTTCAGGATCGTGTTCGCCTTGCACTCTGCGATCGACTCGCTGATCGCTTGGTCCAGGGTTTCAGCACCGTCCGCTTCTCCAAAAGCGGCCTGCAATTGCGCCTCAATCTCATCATCCGTCACGTCGATCTGGGACAGTAAATCGTTCTGGTTCATCAACAAGTCCAATTCTACGACCCCCGGCGAAAGCCGTGAGCCACCAACCATTGCATCCGGATCGATTGTGCATACCGCGCACACCATCCGGCGATGTCGTTGTTTCCGAGACTTCCGACATCCTGGTGTTATGCAACCATACCTCGTCGGCGGAACACCCGGCCGAGCGAATTCTTAATACGGCGCAAAGAGTTATGATACCCTCGGGGTATCGGCCAAGCAAACGCCCCGCATGTAAAAAGGAGGTTTTGTTGTGCTTGTTATCGGACGGAGGCGGGCAGGCTCCCCTTGCGGACTCACGCCTTGTCAGTCTCTGGAGCCACCTCGCCGGAGAGGGAAGAAGGCGGCGGGATTGGCTCGACGGCTCCGGGGCGACGGAAGAGGACATCCGGCCGGGCGGTAGCGCCGCCCGAGAGGATCATCGATAGCGCCTCCTCCTTCGTCCAATCGACTTGGGTGAGCTTATCCAGGGGGACGATCAACATGTACCCGCTCGTCGGGTTCGGCGTGGTCGGCAGGTAGACCGTGGCCATTCGCTCCTTCGTCACCCGATCCGTCACTGTGTTCGTCATGAAGGCGATCGCCTTCATATTCTCGTGCGGGAAGTCGATCAAAACCACCTGTTGGCCGTTGTCCTTATCGTCAGACCCCGAGAGAGATTGCACCATCCGCTTGATCGCCGAATAGACGGTCGCCACCATCGGGATTCGCTCAACGAGCCCCTCGAAGAAATCGAGAATCCGCCGGCCGACGACGTTCGTTCCCAACCAGCCCAGCAGGTACAGCATCAGCACGGTCAGGACGACCGCGACGGTCTTCTCGGTCCACTCCGCATTCTGGGGATCGATCCACTTGGGCTCGCCTTCGAGGTTGAACGCCCAATGGCTGGCCTTGGAAACCCAGTACACCAACCAGACGCCGACCTCCAGGGCCCCGTTATAGACAAATTTAACGAGGAGGCCCGTCACGACCAGCGGAATGATAATGAGCACACCGGCGGCAAGTCGCCCACGAAGAGACTTCGGAGCGACGGACGGGGGCCGCTTCGACTTGTCTGAAGCGATCTCGGGCTTGCCGTCCGCCTCATCGGGTTTGCCTCGGCTTTTCGTCATCTTGGAGCAGGGCCTTTCGGGTAGTCGGTGTCTGGGGGAGTATATCGCCTCCCTCCGCCGTGGAAAGCAGGCAAGTACGACAAACGGTGATTTCTCCCCTTCGCTGCCGTGTTTGTGACGGTTCACGCCACCCAAAAACGGGGGTCCTCGTGTTGTGGGCCTCCTGTGGCGCCGCCCTCTCGGCGGTGGATTCACGCGCGAGACGCCCGTGCCACAACCACAGGCAAGCGTGAACTGCTCTAGTGTTCCGTCAAGTGTCATGTGAGGGATGCGCGAGCAACGTGGGTGCCACTGGCGGCTTGTCCGCCAGTGCGTTATCACCAACGAACCCTCACAGAACACTGGCGGGCAAGCCGCCAGTGGCACCCGTCGTTCGATCCGTGACAGAGCTCAAGGTTTGCTCCCGAACACGCGAGGCCTATAATCCGTTATAATCTACCGGTGGGCAGCGCGCCGGATGCACTCCACCACGGTCGCTCCGCAGTCCCTTGTCAACGAGGTTCGGCCATGAGCAACATCGATCGACAAATCAAAACGGCCCAACGACGTCTCTGGCTCAACCGGTGGCTCCGGCAATGGGGGTGGACGGCCCTGTTCGCCTCAATCGCCTGGACCCTGCTGTGGGTCTCCAACCAGCTCTTCGCTCTCAAGTTGCCCATGGAGTGGGCGGCAATCGCGGGCCTCGGCATCAGCGTCGCCGTCGCTCTTTTCTGGATGATCGCCACGCGTGAGCCTGTCATGGTGGCCGCGGTTGCCCTGGACGAGGCGGCAGGCCTTCGCGAACGGATATCCACGGGACTCCATGCGCACGCCCAGGCCAACACGAACGATCCGTTCGCCAGGGCCGTGGTTGCCGACGCCGAAGCGCGGGTCGCGGGATTGTCCGCCAAAAAGTTTATTCCTGTGCGATGGTCTGGCTCGCTCTCGCTGAGTGCCATGATGCTGGCGATCGCCCTACTGTCTCTGCTTCTGCCGGAGTTCGACATCCTCAACCGCAAGGAAGCCAAGGCCGACCAGCCCCGGCAGATGCAACGCCTGAAGGCGGCTCGGGCCGTCTTGAAAAAGCCCGTTTCGGTGCTAGAGAAAATCGCGGAGCGCAATCCCGATCTGGGGATGGAAAAGGACATCGATTCCTTAAAAGACATTCTGCAACACAAGCCGGACGTCGATCCTGACGCGCTTCGGCGGCAGACGGTCAAGAAGCTGGACAAGCTTCAGGACGCCCTCAAGAAGAAGGCCGAGTCCGATCGGTATAAGGCCCTGAACGAAACGAAGAAGCGCCTCAAGCAACTCGGCAAACCGGAGGACCCCAAGAGTGATCTTGGCAAACTGATCGAGAACCTCTCCGCTGGCGACTTCGATCAGGCCCAGCAATCTATCAAAGCGCTTCAGGAGAAGTTGGCAAAACGTGCCAAACAAGGCGGCGGGGATGCCAAGAAACTCAAGGAGCTCCAGAAACAACTCAGCGAGCTATCCAAGCAGTTGGAGCAGGCGGCAGATGACAATCAGAGCCAGCGAGAACTCCAGAACGCCGGCATGAAACAGGCGGACGCCAAACGAATCCTCAGCAACCTCTCCAAGAAAGACCCCAAGCAAGTCGAGAAGGCAATCAAAGACCTGACCGAACGCCTCAAAGACAAGGGAATGTCTGAAGAGCAGATCAAGAAGATGGTCGAGAAAATCAAGCAGCGACAGAAAGCCTGTAGCAACTGCAAGAAGATGGCTAACAAGATGTCAGGCGCGGCCAAGCAGTGTGAACAAGGCAATCTGGAGTCCGCTTCCTCAGAGCTTGGCGAAGCGGGCGAAATGCTCAACGACCTCGAACAGATGGAAAGCGCTCTCAACGATGTCGAGTCCCAACTGGCTGAACTCAATGACAGTTGGGAAGACATGAGCGAATTCGGCGATCAGCAGAAGGAGCCATGCCAGCACTGCCATGGAACCGGCTTCCTGGAAGACGGCTCACCCTGCCCGAACTGCAATGGAACCGGCAATAGCGGGGGCGGGCCCGGTTCCGGCAACCGAGGGCGAGACGACAGCGCCCTGACCGACACTGTGAACGCCAAGGCCAAGGTCAAGCAGGGGCGTGGCGGAAGCATCGTCGGCCAGCAATTCGTCAAAGGCCGACCGATCAAGGGTCAATCATTGGTTGAATTGACGGATGCCGCTGCCGCTGCGGAACTCGACGCCTCAGATGCCTTGAACAAAGATCGCGTCCCGCGACGATATCGCAACGGCGTCAAAAAGTACTTCGACCGACTCGGCGACAGGCTCAAAGGCCAAGACGCCAAAGGGACGAACGATACCGGCGATTCCGGCACAAGTGCGGACGATGCTGAGGATGCCGCCAATAGCGATAAAAAAGTTGCCGCGGAAGAGACTGGGAAAGGCGATTGATAATAGGAATGCGCCGACAGAGGGTACGCTCTAAGCCAAGCCCACGGGACGCAGCGAAGCACTAAGAAACTATCTCAGAATAGTGGCACAGGCGTCTCGCCTGTGTTTTCACCGCCGAGACGGCGGTGCCACAATCGGCTTGGCACATTCTTGGGGTATTCTGAGATAGCGTCTAACCCGCCTTTCTCACCAGTGGGAGTCTTCGGGTTTTCCGAGGCGTCTTTGC
>CAZTAR010000365.1:0-4962 GCA_964611695.1 uncultured Planctomycetaceae bacterium
GGGCTTTCATCCCCATCTGATCTCCGCCACAGAGAATGCCATCTCATGCCTAAAATGCTCTAAATTACTGCGTTATCGTGTCGGGGGCATTGCAGACAGATTAGGGGGTGTCCGAGTTGCAGGATGAATGCTTCATGGCAGTTTCTATTCATCTCGACTCCGTGCCAGAGGATCAAGATGCACCTGCACGATGAACCAAAGCAGACAGACTATGTGAGCGCATTCATTTTGTGCGCTTGGTATGATAGATTAAATCAAGAAGCTCTGGAATAGAACAGCAAATCCCAGAAAGGCCAAGAAGCCAACGACGTCCGTGACCGTCGTAAGGATGATGTTTGAACACTGAGCGGGATCCCAGCCGAGAGATCGCATGATGACTGGTATCGCCGCACCGAAGAGGCCGGCGGCGCACAGGTTGACGACCATTCCCATGCCGATGACCAACCCAAGAATCGGGTTACCTTGCCAGAGCCATGCAACCAACCCGGTTACAATGCCAGTGACGGCGCCAGTCACGAGCCCCAGTAGTCCCTCCTTCATCACAAGAGCCAAAAGGCGATCACGAGGTATCTCTCGCATCACAAGGCCGCGCATCACGATTGCCAATGACTGGGCGCCTGCGTTGCCGCCCTGACCGGCGACCACCGGCAAGAACACGGCCAGCACCGTGATTCTCGCGATCGTGTCTTCAAACATCGACACCACAAAGGCCGCCAGGAGGGCTGTGGCGAGGTTCACGTGCAACCAAGGCAAACGCTTGCGCAGTGAGAAGCCAAACGATGAAAAGGCCCGCTCGTCCGGGCTGCCGCCAAACATGCGCTGAATGCTTTCGGCAACATCCGCCTGGGCGCCGTGGATGAGTTGCTCGGCCTTGACGAGGCCCAACATTCGATTTTCCGCATCAACCACCGGCGCGGCGAAGTACCTGCGTTTGCCAAGCTCTTGGGCCGCCTCGGTGCTGTCCATGAAGCAATCGAGCGTGAATACATCTTGCTTCGCAACCGATTTGAGTGGCGCCTCCTCGTCGGCAAGGAGAAGATCTCGCATGTTGATCACGCCGGCCAATCGTTCGTCGGCATCAACGACATACGCGTAAGAGGCGGGGTACCGTTGCGGGCCGAGTTTGCGTATCTTCCGTATCACGGCTCGTACCGACTCGTCCTCGTGAAACGACAGGTAATCCGTTTGCATGATGCGGCCGACGCTTCCCTGCGGATAGACCAACAACTCTCGGGCTTCGTCCAAAAGTTTTTTCGGGGCGTGTGGCAAGAGCCGCGCCAGCGCGTCCGGTGGGAGTCTCATCAAAAGAGAGGCTGCCCGCTTTGGCTCCACGGCTTGCACAACCGCCTTGAAGCTCGCTGGCTCCATGTCCTTGACGAGCGCGGCCGCATAATTCAGCTGGAGGTGTGGCAGAATCAGCGCCGTGAGATCATGCGGGAGTGCCCTGACAATTCCCGCGGCTTCAGCCTCAGGCAGCGATTCCACGGCACGGGTTGCCGATCGCACGTCATTCCTGATCAGTGTCTGAAGAAGGGGCGACAACGGGTTGTCCACAGCAGTCAGCATCATCGCACGGTACTCCCAAGCGTTCAACATCGGCGGGGAGCTTGCTGGTCCCAGCAACGACCACAATACTCCGAAACTGAATTACGGCTTTCCCCCGATTTCCTTACGCCCCACGAGTCGCCGCCCGCGGCGAGTTGGGCTATGACAGGCATCAAGCCAACGCATGCGTAATTCACGCTCTAACTCTTCAGGATTCTTCCCACACGTCGACAAGCAGATCTTTCCGCCGGCTCGATGACGGTGCCCGCCCGAGTGCCCCAACTCCCGCAGAACATGATTCAGGAGAACCAAAGCCGTTCGATCATCCCCTTTGGATCTGGCGGAGAAAAGGAGGTTGTTGCCGAGCCTGCCGCCACAAAGCACGCACTGTAGCCCATCGCTCCGGACGAGTAGATCCGCAAACTCGCCCACGATCTCCGGCGCCGTAATCCGAGGTAGAAGGCAGAACGCTGAGTCTGAGAAGATGAGCACGTTCTCCAGGCTTAGCAGCAGTTCCTCGTAATAATGCTGCGGGAGCGGTGGATTCTCGATTTCAAAGAGAACGTCAAAGTCCGCGAAACCGGAGAGCCATCGCAAGGCGGAATGGTCGAGTCGCGAGAGAGCCTTGCGCGCCCCGACCATCTCAGTACGAATGGCATAAACCAGGGCTGTGGCCATTTCTGAAGAGGGTTCCACGTCTTGCTCGCGCATATACTCGGTCACAATGCTCGCGGAAGCAGTCGCTTTCGGTCGCTCGTCGCGGAACGGAATCCGAAAGCCATCCCCCTTTGACTCATGGTGATCGATGACCGCAATCGGCGCTCTTTGGCCACCGAGAAGATGATTGAACGAGGCAGGCGAACAGTCGACCAGCACTGTGGCCGTATGAGCACCAGGCGTTATCTCGTCGACAAGCTCAATCGGCGGTCGCAATAGCTTGACGAATTGCTGGTTTTCAGCGCGGAGAATCGGCCCGCCCCCCATCAGACGCGCAGGCTTACGCAGCCGCCGCTTGATGAGTGTCAGCAACGCCCAACCCGTGGCCATGGCGTCCGGGTCCGGATTGTTGTGCATGACGACCATTGTCTCACGATATTCGCCGAGCACGCCAAGCAAACGGTCGGATCGCTTCACTCTCTTGCTTGCCATCACATCATCCCTCGCTCATTGAGGCTGGAGCGTTTTGCATGCCACGGTAGCGGCCGGTGCCCCTGTCGGTCGTGCCAAACCGTTGGTCATCGACGGCCGACACGGGGGTCGGCCGCTATGCTCTTTCGAAAGCTGTTCCAATACAAACTTCGCTCATCTTGCGTCACTCTGCACGAGAGCGCATGCGGCGTTTCCGTCCACCCCGCTACGGCACCTTGGCCGTTTCGGCTTCTTTGGTAATGGTATCCAATCTCACGCTTACGTCTGATGGTTGGTTGCTATCGAGTCGCATGTACTCAGGCATGATGAGTTTGGCTTTCAGTTCAGAGCCGTCATTGAGGCGGCTGAGATCGATAGGTTCCGTGTTGACCTTTGTCGTGGACGAATTGAACGACCGCCATATCAGTACGTCCACTTCGCCCGGTATCACCTGGACTTCCCGTTGCCTCAGACTTGGTGGCAGTCGTCCCTCGGTCCGCGGCGCGACAGTCGCACGGGCTTTCACCCACGTATGCACGCCGAGCGAAACGACACGCGGCACCGAGCGAAAAAACGCCAGGTTGGTCGGCAGTTTGACGTGAGATTCGTCGATGGCGAACTGCTGTGGCCCCTCCTCGACGTTGCTCAAATCAAGCGAGACCTTGAGTGTGCTGGGGGCAAGCAGGTTGAACGCTCGCTCATAACCACTCAGCGTCAGACGAACTTCCGTCGGGGCCGAATCGTCGATATCCATTGTATCAGACATATTGCGGTACTCGATTGGCACAATAAACGTCTTATGGACGGTTTCGGCTTCAAAGCTGATGGCGAACCAGGCAATACAGGCAACAAAGATCGCCGCCAGCATCAAAGCCGGGTTCTCAACGAGCAACCGCCGCCTCCGACCCTTCGCATCTTGAGGCCGGATGCGGCGCATGAACCGCTCCAGACGCTGCTTGAGTTCCATGGGCGATTCAATGGTCGTGAGTTTCCCGTCCTGTGCGACGCTAACCTCTCCACGTTCTTCGGATACCACGACAACCATTGCATCGGTGACTTCGGCAAGGCCCAATGCTGCACTGTGTCGTGTTCCGCGTGTGCCAATCTCTTTGCTGTTTTCGGAAAGTGGCAAGTGTGCTGCAAACTGAGAGATACGATCCTGGTCAATGATCGCGGCCCCATCATGCCCCATGGAATGTGGGTCGAAGATGCTGTCAAGCAATGCCTTACTGATTCGCGCATCAACAGCAATACTGCCCCGGACGTGCCGGTCGAGGGCTTCAGTACCTCGAATGACAAGAAGAGCTCCGGTCTTCTTCTTCGCCAGATCAAATGCAATTTCCGCTAAGATATCGAGACTCATATCCACTGGGTGAGTCCGGGTTCGGGGAAACTTCCCCAGTTCAGCGAGGCGTGCAAAGGACCTGCGAAGATCTTCCTGGAACACGACTATTGCGGCAATCGCGGCAAACGCGAGGGCGGCCTGGAACATTGCCGCGGCCATATAGAGATCAAATGTGCGCGCTAACACGTAAACAACGGCGAGAACGCCCATGCCGATAAACATCTGCCGAGATGCGGCCGATCTCAGCCACCGGAAAAACGTGTATAGGAACAGTGCAACCAGAACAATGTCCGCCGCATCAGCAAACCGAAATGATCGCTGCAAGTGTTCTATGATTGAAGTCATGTCCTTACCTCTTCCCGGTCGATCGACGGCCGCAAGCAGGGTGAATCACGGACAATGCCGCGCACACACACGCCTTTCATTCCGGAGAGTCGTCCTGTCCGTTCGGGTCAGCGTCTCGCATGAAGCTATCAGAGACAACCACTCGGACACAAACGGCACACGAGTGCTTCACCTCAAGAACCTCAACGCGTGCCTCGCCAAAATCGACGCAATCCCCTGCGGAGACAATCCTTCCCAGTCGTTCGGTAATCAGCCCGGCCATGGTCTCCACCGAATCGCTCGTAAACTGGGTGTTGATCGCCCTGTTCACCTCCTCGATCCGTGCTCGACCCTGTACCAGGAAGGAACCTGATCCCTCCGGAACAACTGCCGGCGTTTCCTCGTCAAACTCGTCCTGGACAGAGCCGACGATCCGCTCGAGCACGTTCTCAAGCGTCACGACACCGGCGACTGTCCCGTACTCATCCACGACAAAGGCCATATGTTGTCGGCTGGCTTGGAACAACCCGAGCAACCGGCTCAATGGCATTGTCTCCGGTACATGTCGAGGCGGGCGACAAATGGCTCGCAAATCCGTCGTCTCTCCCGCGGCCGCGTGG
>CAZTAR010000366.1:0-4936 GCA_964611695.1 uncultured Planctomycetaceae bacterium
CGGGAGGGGGGACCAAGGAGTTTAATACGCAGGAATTCGATATTTCGGATCTCAAGGACGTCGACGACATGACAGAGGTCATGCTGAAGGTGAACAAGATTCGAAGTAACCACGGGAATTGGGAAAAGCAGATTCCAATGCTGCGAGAGATCATCAAGCTTTCTCCGGGCTCACCCATCCTCTACAACATGTTGGCGAATGCGCTATTCTTCACGGGACGGATGGAGGAGGCCTTGCCGGTTCTGTTGGAATACCTGGTATTGAATCCGTCAGATCGAGAGTCACGGAAGCGAGCTGGGATTATCTTCGCAAGCCAAGGTGATTTTGCCCAGGCGATCGAGCAGTTTTTCGAGGCGATTGAGCTGAATCCATCGGATGATCTTGTGCATTTGGCCATGGCACGGATTCTGCATAGACACATGGATCCGCGTGGCGCGGCCCGACATTCGGAAGAATCGCTCCACGATGCGATTCCGCTGGAGGCCTGGAAGCACTATGACATCGGGATCGTACTCGGGCGGCAGGGGAAATTCGAGGAGTCACTGCGGCACTTCGCGGAAGCGTTGAAGATCGTGCCGGACGATGCGATGACCCACTTTGGGCTGGCAACAGTGTTGGAGCAGAAGGGGGATTTTGACGGGGCGGCGGAGGAGTACGCAGAGACGTTGAGGCTCGATGATACGGATATGCAGGCTCGATTGTGCCTGGGCAGCGTTCTTGCGGTGCAAGGACGTCTGGAGCCTGCGATCGACCATCTTACGAAGTACATCGAAATGGAGCCTGGGAACGTGGGCGCGCATGTGAACCTTGGGCGTGCTTTGTCGGACAGCGGTCGACTCGATGAGGCAGCTGAACAGTTCGGGAAGGCGATCGCACTTCAGTCAGATGATACGAATGCGCGTCGCAATTTGGCGGAGGTCTATCTGAAACAGGGTAAGTCCGAGGACGCCCTTCGTGAGTACGAGGAGATCGTTCGACTGGCGCCAGATGACATTGCGACGCACAAGGGCATGGGAGTGCTCCTCGGTAAGCTAGGTCGCCACAAGGAGGCGATCGACTGTTTTGCCGAAGTCTTGCGGGTTAATCCGAACAATGGAGAAGTCCTTTTTCTAAGGGCTGGTCTTCTTGAGTCGCAGGGGCGGCTCAAAGAGGCGGTAGATGACTATCGGGCGTCGATTCGCATGAACCCTGGCCAGCCGCTTGTGTCGAACAATCTGGCTTGGATCCTGGCGACCTGCCCGGATGATGAGATTCGGAATGGGACGGAGGCTGTCGTCCTGGCGTCGTTGGCTTGTGAGGTGACCAAGTACCAGGATCCTGGTTCTTTGGATTCCTTGGCGGCGGCGTATGCGGAGGCGGGGCGGTTTGAGCAGGCTGTGGTCACGGCGCGTCAGGCGCTGGATCTGGTCACGAAGGCGTTGGGCGAAGAGGGACTGGCCGAGGCCCGAAAGGTGCGGCTCCAGAACTTCTCCGGTGAGTTGGAGGCCAGGATCAAGCTGTATGAGGCAGGCAAGCCCTATCGAGCAGACGCTCATTGAGTCGGGGGCGGTTTCTTCACCGCACTTGAATCGCACAACCGCCATGAGCCAGGCGGCGGCATCCATCTTGATACCGCTCTCCCTTGCTCTGCCTTTCAGCGCGACACAAGCCCGAGCCGATGTGAGGATATCGGCCGGGCTTTTTTTGTGCCGGCCAGCGGCGAATACAGGTTGGTGCTAGTGCTCTGTCACTGGTCGAGGGGTGGGTGCCACTGGCGGCTGGCCCGCCAGTGTCCTGTGAGCGGCTGTTGGTAATTACGCACTGGCGGACAAGCCGCCAGTGGCACACACGTTGCCAGCGTATCCCTCGCATGACGCATGACAGAGCACTTGAGCAGTTCACGGTTGGATGCACCTTTGGCACAGCCGTCTCGGCGGTGGATTTCACGGACGAGACGCCCGTGCCACACAGTCACATGCAAGCGTGAAGTGCTTGAACGGTGGCCCCGGCGTCTAATCCGGTGGGGCTTCGGGAGAGTGCTTGTGCGACTGGCACTCAGGCCAAGATGCACCCTCGGAAACACAAGATGCACCCACGGAAACAATTGTGATCGGTCACTAGAATGCAATAGGTTGTCCTGTGGGTCGTGTCTCGTGGCGCCGATTGGGAGACGACAGACGATGCGACGTTCAAGCTCGTTCATGTTGCTCGGGGCGATATTGGCGTGGACCCTCTATCCAACGGTGGTCTTGGGGCAGATCGATTATCGGGTCAACCGTGGCGATGCGGGGGGTTCAGGGCGACTGTTGGATCAGAACCCTGGCTTGGGGACTGGTCGCGTCAATCTGGCGGCGCCATCGTTTGACGGCTGGCAACGGTCCAACGCACTGATCAGCGGCAACCTCACAGGATTGGGGCGTTTTCAGGCGTACAGCCCGGTTTTGTCGAATAACCAGTTTCGAGTTTCGCTGCCCTCGGCGGGCCTCTCCAGTTTCCAGTCGATCAGTGTGGGTATCGGCGAGCTCCGGGCGAACCAGCCGCCAAACACGTCGTTTTATTACGGCACGCAAGAAACCGTGCCGGATTTGGGCCATATCCGTCGAGGCTTGAATGCGCCTGGCTCGTCTCAGCTCAAGACTCCTTACACAGAACCTTTTTCGGCGACCACACCGAGGATGACTGGGGAACCACTCCCCATCCCGAATCCGTTGGATCTTCGTTTGGACAGAGGACTGGATGCCAGTAATCTCGGGGTAATGCGGCAGACCAAGCTCTTCGACGCGCCGACCGTTGGGGAAGCGATGGGGGAGCGGCTCTCGCCTTTCGACGCTGCCGTGGGGTCTTCCCTATTCGGAATTCCGCCGCCCAATGAGCTCACCACCTCCGGGTTGTTATGGCCGAGAGCCGGCCTGGAGAGGGTTCAAGCTCACGCTAACAGTCTCGAAGTTGACCCTCTGGATGCCGCTGCCGCGCGCGTCACCGCCCAGGCAGCAGGAGAGGCAGCATTAGAGGTTGAGAGCGGCTTCGATACGCGGATGAAGCATCCGTTCGGAACGGACGAGAGGAGGACGGACGTCACCTCACCCAGCATGGCAGCGAGCGGGATGGAGTTAAGAGGCGTGCCGGTCACGGTGCCGATTGGCGGGTCGCCGACTGATGCACAGCCTCCACGGGAATTGGGTTGGGATCGTTTTTCTGATCTCTCCAGGGTGGTGGAATTGGCTGAGCAGCGTGGCGTACGGTTGGGAGTAGGGATACTACCTGACAAGAAAGTGGGCTCAGCGGATGAGGACTCTTCTCTGTACGCACAGGACATTGCGGAGCAAGTCGATGCTCCCGATCAGGCACCGTATGACCGAGACCGAAGCGTGAGAGAGATGGCGACGGCGGCTCAGTGGGCCGGGGATTTGCTTGAGGACCCGATTACGAGTTTCGCGGGACGTTACCGGAATCAGATGAACCGCTACATGGAGGCGGGTGAGGCAGCGTTGCGAAAAGGTGAGTACTACGATGCCGCCAGACAGTTTGACCTGGCGCATACGGTGGATCCGGACAATCCGTTGCCGCTCCTGCATCGAGGACATGCCCTGGCGGCGGCGGGGGACTACGTGTCCGCGTCTCTCTCACTCCAGAAAGGAATCGAGCGGTTCCCACAAATAGCCGCATTTCGCATCAACCTACCGGCCATGGCAGGACAAAGCGCTGTGTTTGATATTCGTCGGGCTGATCTCGAGAGTCAGCTGGCCATTCGCGAATTCCACGAATTCCGGTTTTTGCTGGGGTACTTGGAACTCTATTCAGATCTGCCAGAGGCTGGTTTGCGAGATCTGGAGCGAGCGGCCGCCGAGGCGCCTGAGGGGAGCGTCATCTCTCTGTTCGTGGATTTGCTCCTGGGGCGACAGGAGTTTCCGCACGTGCCTCCTCGAAAGTGATCGCGGAACGGGCATCGTCAGACAAATAATTCATTCGTCAGCAGGGGGGCACGTCGTCCGTAATCACTATAATCCGCACAGGCTGTTCATTTTGCCATGCTGTGTTATCAGGTGCTTATTCATAAAAAGAAAGCACCGAGCGCCACAAGGGCAATCCCGGTGCTTTCCGGAGGGGAAAGAAGCCGAATTGGGTTCCCTGCTTGAGGGACTTGGGGCAAAGCCCCGGAATAATTGGATTTCCTCCTCGTTTGGTGGGCGGCTACGAATTATAGCCCCCGGATTTCAACTAATCAATAATGTCGTCAGATTACACTAATCGCTACAGCCGTTCCAGGCAGAATATTGGACTTTTCTGTCATCGATCCAATTCACCCCTTCGCCGTCAGAGTGGTAACGCTATCAACCCGCAAAAACTGCGTTCTCAGTGGCGAAAATACGCCACTTGCGTTCCACGAAACTCGCGGCGGATATCTGGCCTCGCCGGTAAACACGCATCGTGATGGACCTCCTGGACTTCCTCCATTGAGTTTTTATACCCTCCACTATCCGGATGGTTTCGAGTCTTGAGATTCGCATAATGGCGGAATGGCGTTTCTGGCCTCTTCTCAAAGTCTCCGCCTTTGTTTTTGGAATTGATACCCCGCAACCTAGTTTTCATGGTGAGACCAAAAAGATGGGCTGGACCTGCCTGGTGGAAGGATTCGCGAAACAGAGGGCGGTTATGGCTGCCGGATGCCTTGTTGACAGGGGCGGATTGTTGCTTACACTGACCCGCTTGTCGCTGTATCGTCCGTTGCGGGGCGTCGTTGTTTCCTCAGGGTCATGCCTTCGCTGAATCGGGTGGTTTGTGCCGAGGTGGTGCAAAGAGCCCGGCCAAAGACGAGGCATCAGATGAAAAACCCGAGATCGGTAAATGGTCGGCGTCTTGGTGGAGTGGGCGGAAAGGCAGGACCCCGTAGCTCAATTGGATAGAGCGCAGCCCTGCGGAGGCTGAGGCTGGTGGTTCGAATCCACTCGGGGTCGTT
>CAZTAR010000367.1:0-4897 GCA_964611695.1 uncultured Planctomycetaceae bacterium
CTCAAGACTGTGCCAAGCCGATTGTGGCACCGCCGTCTCGGCGGTGAAAACACAGGCGAGACGCCTGTGCCACAATCCTGAGATAGTTTCTAAGTCATCTCTTTGGCCCGAGGCATATTGTATTCGAGCAGCCCTTGCGATAATGTGCGGTCCCATTATGAGACGTGTGGGATAACGACATGGCGGACCGATCAGACGAAAGCGGGCAGCTCGCGCGAGATCTCCAGCATTTGCTGGTCGTCGGCGACGACAATGCGCTCAGCGCTTTCTTCAATGACCTGCACGCCGCCGACGTCGCCGACTGCCTCGAGACCATCGAGCCGGAAAACAGATCCCGCATCATGTTCCTCCTGCCGCCCCGAAAATGGGCGGAGGCAATCGCCCTTCTGGAAGAAGCCGTCCGGTCCGACGTCCTGGATGACATGACGGATAATCAGGTGTCGGAGGTCCTCAAGGAACTTCCCGCCGACGACGTCGTGGACGTGCTGGACGAGTTGGACGCAGAAGTGGCGAACCGTGTCGTCGAGCAGATGCCGCCTGAGCAGAAGGCGATCGTCGAGCCGTTGCGGCAATACGACGAAGACACCGCCGGCGGCCTGATGAATCCCGACTACGTCAGTGTCCCCGCCGACGGCACGGTCGCGGATGCCATCGAGAGAATCCGCCGCCTGGCACCCAGGAAGCTCGACGAAGCCTTTTACATCTACTCAGTGGACAGCAATGGCAAACTGCGGGGCGTCGTCTCGCCCATGCGGCTGCTGACCGCGCCCCCTCAGGCTCGCGTCAAGAACCTGCTCCTGAAGAACGTGTTCACCACCTACGCGGAAGACGACCAGGAGGAGGTCAAGAACAAGTTCGAGAAGTACGACGTCGCCGCCCTGCCCGTCGTCGATGACAACAGTCGCATGCTCGGTATCATCACGCATGATGACGTACTCGATGTCGCCGAAGAAGAGGCCGAGGAGGACATCTTTCATATGGCCGGCACGGATGCCGAGGAATTCGCCAAAGCCGGCATCTTCCACGCCGCCAACATCCGGGCGCGATGGCTCTCCGCCTGTCTTGTCGGCACGTTTGTCAGTGCCGCGGTCGTCTTGTCCTTCAAGCCCCAGATGCCGAAGGAGGTTTTCGCGATCGTCGTCGCCTTCCTCGCCCCGATTGCGGCCATGGCTGGGAACGCCGGACAACAAACCGCCACAGGCATCGTCCGCGGATTTGCGACGGGTGACACCATGGTCTCGCAAATCCGGACCGTCCTCGTCCGTGAGCTCCGAATCGCCGCCATCATCGGTCTGGGAGCCGGGATTACTGCCGGGCTGGGCACGCTCGCGGTCATCCACTCCGGAATCCTGCAATTTGACTCCGGTGCGCCGTTCGAGAAGGTCGCCATCGCCGTCGGGTCCGCAATGACCCTTGCCATTCTGTTTTCCGGCGTTCTGGCCAGCACGCTGCCCTTTCTCTTCCGCCGCCTCGGCATCGACCCGGCCATCGCCACAGGACCGCTCATCAGCACGACCAACGACGCTCTCAGCGCAGCCATCTACCTGTCCATTGCGGTTTCCCTGCTCGCCTGACGCCACTGAGTGAGTTATTCGCCAGACGTGCCGTCCCCCCCGCCCACTTGAGACGCTTCCCGTACCGTGGTACCATTGCGGGTCTTTGAACTCGGCCGGTACGGCGGCCGACAGGCGGTGCACGCGTCCCAACCGCGATCGGAACGAATCGCATATTACGTCTCGGAGGCCCTATGCCAAGCTATACAACGAACGACATCCGCAACATTGCCGTCATCGGCCACAGTGGTTCAGGTAAGACGTCCCTGTGCGAAGCCTTCCTGCTTGCCGCCGGCGTGACCAACCGACTCGGCAGCGTCCCCGACAAGACCAGCAACCTCGATACCGACGATGAAGAGAAGGATCGCGAGTGCTCCATCGAATCTCACGTCCTCAGCGTGACGCACGGTGGTAAACTACTCAACATCGTAGACACCCCAGGCGCGCCTGACTTCATTGGTCCCGCCATTGCTGCGCTCACCGCTGCTGAAACCGCACTCCTGGTAGTCCACGCGACCGCCGGAATTCAGGTAAACACCCGACGCATGCGAGATGCCGCTCTCAAACACGGCCTTGCGCGCGTGATCGTCATCAATCGGATCGATGCGGACAACACCGACCTTGAGGGCCTGCTGAATAGTTTGCGAGAATCTTTCGGCGCCGAGATCACGCCGGTGAACCTCCCGGCCGGCGGTGGCAAATCCGTCGTCGATTGCGTCGGAAATGATAGCGGCGACGCCGACTTCTCAAGCGTGGCGGATATTCACACCGAGGTCATCGAGCGCGTCGCGGAAGTTGATGACGCACTGATGAACAAATACTTCGACGAGGGCTCGCTCTCCGCCGATGAGGTCCGACAGAATCTCGGCAAGGCCGTCGCCGGAGGGAAAATCGTCCCCGTGCTCTTTACGAACGCCCGAGGCAACGTTGGCGTCAAGGAGCTCCTGAGCTTCATTGCCGAAAACTGTGTCTCGCCCACCGATGGCTTGCAGCGGAAACTCGTCCTGGGTGAAGAAGAGAAGCCAATCGAACCGGGCGATTCGTTCTGCGGACAGGTATTCAAGGTCGCCGTCGATCCCAAGAGTAATATCAAGCATTCCTTCGTGCGCGCTTTTTCCGGCTCCTTGAAGTCGGACGGCAACCTCGTGAAAACAGGCGAAAAGAAGGGCGCCCGCCCAGGGCACCTGCTCAAGTTCCAGGGGAGCGACCACAAGGATATCGACGAGGGAATCTGCGGGGATATCTTCGCGATTGCGAAGTTGGACCTTCACATCGGAGATACCGTCTTCATCGAACATTGCGAGGGCAAAGTCGCCATGCCGCGATTGCCGGTGCCGATGTTCTCGCTGGCCATCGAGCCCAAGGCACGCGGCGACGAAACGAAGATCGGTGATGCCGTCAGGCGATTCTCAGACACTGATCCGTGCTTCAAGTCCTTCCAGGACCCTCAAACAAACGAACTGGTTATCAGCGGCATCGGCGATCTGCACCTGCGAGCGGTCCTGTCCAAGATGCTGCGGCAATTCAAGCTCGAAGTGAACACCAAGCCGCCGAAGATTCCGTACCGTGAGAGCATCACCGCCACCGCCGAGGGACACCATCGACATAAGAAGCAGACCGGCGGCGCTGGGCAGTTCGGCGAGGTCTACCTCAAGGTCTCTCCCATCGAGCGAGGCAGCGAACCGACACTCGACTGGGCTTGGGATATCTTCGGCGCGTCCATCCCCAGCCAATTCGAGTCGGCCGTCAAGAAGGGCGTCGTCGAGCTGATGGGGGAAGGCGCCCTCGCGGGATTCCCGCTTCAAGATGTCAAGGTGTCCATCGTTGACGGCAAACACCACCCCGTGGACTCAAAAGAAGTCGCCTTCAAAACGGCCGGAAAACGAGCATTCAAAGACGCCATCCTCAAGGCAAAGCCCGTCCTCTTGGAGCCCATCGTCGAGATTGAGGTCACGGTGCCTTCGGAGAACGTCGGCGATATCACCGGCGACCTTGCCCAACGACGCGGTCGCCCCAGCGGACAAGACATGCTCCCCGGCAATCTCGCCGTGATTCGGGCCCAGGTCCCGCTCGCCAAGGTGGCGGACTATCATTCGCGACTCAGCTCCATCACGGGCGGCAAGGGAAGCTACGCGATGGAGTTCTCCCATTACGAGCCGGTGCCAAGCAACGAAATCCCACAAATCATCGCTCAGTACGGCCCGAAGAAGGACGAGGAGGACTAGTCTCGAATCACGCGGCCGACCAGTTCCGACACGGATGACATGCCTCTGTCGGCGAGGTAGCGCGATAGACCGTCGACAATCCTCAGCGGCACTGCTGGATCAATGAAGAGCGCGGTTCCCACTGAGACCGCGCTCGCGCCGGCGAGCATGAACTCGACGGTGTCTCGCCAGTCGCTGACGCCGCCCATGCCGATGATGGGGATTCCGGCATCACGCGCGACCTCCCGCCAGACCCGATGCACCAGATGAATCGCCATCGGCTTGATCGCCGGTCCGCTGTATCCGCCGGAGACGTTTGCCAGCCTCGGTTGCCAAGTCCCGATGTCAATCGCCATTCCCAGGAACGTGTTGACCATCGACAACGCGTCGGCGCCCGCCTCGATTGCCGCGCGGGCGAGCACGGTGATGTCCGTCACGTTCGGCGTCAACTTCACGATCAACACGCCGCGCCGGATCACGGGCCGCACGGCCGCAACCAATTCACTGAGCAACTTCGGATCGGTGCCGAATGTCATTCCGTCGGAGACGTTCGGGCACGAGACGTTCAACTCCACGCCCGCGACTGCCGGAGAAGTGTCAACGCGACGGCACACTTCGACGTAATCCTCAACGCAATGCCCCGCCACATTCGCGAATACGGTTGTTCCGAGTTTGGCGATTTCCGGGAGTTTCGCGGACACGAACTCATTCAGGCCTACGTTCGCCAGGCCGATTGCGTTCAGGAGTCCGCAAGGCATCTCGACGACCCGTGGCGGCGCGTTACCCTGGCGCGGCTTGACCGTCACACTTTTGGTGATGAATCCCCCCAGCCGACTCAGATCGGCGAAAGGAGCGTACTCCCGCCCGTAACCGCTGGTGCCCGAGGCGGTCAGAATGGGATTCTTGAGCACGGCGCACCCAATGCGGACAGTCATGTCCGGCCCGTCTCCGCGATGTTCGGTCGTCGTCACCACAGCTCAACTCCGATTCTGCTAATCTTCTGCTTCAGTTGTGCCCCCACCTTCCGTCCCGCTTCCCGCTCTGTCAAGTTCGACAGACTAACAAGCCGCTGGTGCTCTGTCACTGAATGATGGGTGCCACTGGCGGCTGGCCCGCCAGTGTCCTGTGAGCGGTTGTTGG
>CAZTAR010000368.1:0-4862 GCA_964611695.1 uncultured Planctomycetaceae bacterium
CCCCCCCGGGCCCGCGTTCCCTATTTCAACCTAATCCCCGCCCACCCCCCCCCCCCGGGGCCCCCCCCCCACGGCGGGGGGCGTTGCTTCCTCCCCTATTTCGGGGCGGTCCGATTTGCATGTGTCATTGAGCGTCGGATGGCGGAGGAAGCTCTCAGCAAGCCCATGGATCGCAATCCATGGGCCTTCGATGGAGGTCGAATGTTTCCATGACCCGATATGCTAGAGCTTATCACGCTTGCCTGTGGCACCGGCGTCCCGCCGGTGAGGCAAAGGCGATTGGCCTTCTCCCACCCACCGCGGCGGGCCGCCGGTGCCACACTCAATCGTTAGTTGCTCTGAACTTCATAAGACAGCTCTTCCGAATGTCCGGTAACACCAAGCCGTTTTCAAGAGGCAGGACCGATAGAAGGCAAGCTAACCAATCTCGCATGAAGCTGACCAGGCAATCTCCGATTACCGCTTGAAAGGCGTCATGGAGCGCCATAGGATTGACACCGCTAGCCCCCACCATGAAGCGGCAAAGCCCGGCATAGCCGGAATTCTCCCCTCGCACTGAACTAGACGGAACTTCTCTCGCCGAGGGTCTAATACCATGATTCGAAACCACCTACTCAACCCTGTTCATTCACTGTTGCTTTCCACGCGTGCGACCGTTTGGCTTGCCGTGTTTGTCGCGTCCATCGCAATGCTGGCGGTGGGGGTGGGATGCCAATCATCACTGCCCTTGGACGGTCAGAATGCGCCGGCGGGCATGGCCGCGCCGGAGGCCATGTCGCTTGAGGACGAGGGCGCCGGCGCGAACCGACAGGAACAACTTGCCCGCGACATCGAAGAGGCGGATATCGTCAAGATCGAAGGCGATTGGCTATACGCGCTCAACCGATTCAAGGGACTGCTCGTCGTGGATGTCAGCAACCCCGACGCGCCGGAACTAGTGGGCGAACTGGATCTTCGCGGCCGTGGTGTGGAGATGTACGTTCGGGCAACACAGGCGTATGTCCTGCTCAGCGCCGATTTCTATTACCCCTATCTCATGGGTGCGGGGAATAACGCCATGCCTGTCGTCGCGGACGGTCCCATGCCGCCGCCGCCGGACTTCGAAGGCAGCAAGCTGGCCATTGTCGATGTGACCGACCCGGCGGCCCCGGAACTGACGGGCCAATTGAACCTCGCGGGATTCGCCAATGAGAGTCGGCGCGTCGGCGACGTGATCTACGTCGTCGGAAGCAACTATGTGCCGTGGGCCTACGTGGAAGAAGAGGACGGCGAGGTCGATGAAGGGTTCGTGGCATCGATCAGCGTTGCCAATCCGGAGAACATCGTCGCCGTCCAGCGCGAGACCTTCGCCGGCGACTCTTTGAACATCCACGTGTCGGACACGACGATCTTCGCCGCGAGCCACGATTACGACTTCGACAACTCCGAGACATTGACGCACGTACAGGTGATCGACATCTCTGATCCCGACGGTGTGATCGCCGTTCGCGGGACCGTGGACGTGCCCGGTCACATCCGCAACCGCTTCTTCATGGACGACTTCGACGGCGCCTTCCGCATCGTGACGGAAAGCTGGGGCTTCGGCTTCAACATGGTCCGCCTGTACACGTACGATCTGACCGATCTGGATGCCATCACACCGCTGGGCCAGACGGATATCATTCAGGACGAGTCGCTTCGGGCGGTCCGATTCGACGGGCCCCGCGGCTTTGTCGTCACATTCTTCGAAGTGGACCCGTTGTTCGTTATTGACCTGCAAGACCCCGCGAACCCGGCGGTCACGGGTGAGTTGGAAGTGCCCGGCTACTCGACGCACATCGAGCCGCGGGGAAACCGGTTGATAGCGGTCGGGATCGACGACACGGACGGCTGGCGTCCGGCTGTTTCGTACTACGATGTCGAGAACCCGGCGAATCCGGCGGAGTTGGGCCGCGTGATCCTGGGCCCTCCTGGTTCCTTTACAGAGTCCGAGGCCGTGTACGACGAGAAGGCGTTCAAGGTGGTCGACGCGTTGGGGCTGATCGCGATTCCATTCCGGCATGTTGAATGGCCTGATATGCCGGTCGATGCGCCGGGCGGTACATCCTCAAACGAGAGCATGCCGGAAGGCTATGCCCCCGAATGCACGAACGCCGTGCAGCTCGTCGACTTCAGCGACGCGGCACTGGTGCAGCGTGGGTACTTCGAGCACAAAGGCCGCGTGCAGCGCGTCGGCGTGATCGGCGATCGGCTGTTCGCTTTGTCCCAGGTGTGCTTGCAGACGGTGGACATCTCCAACCGCGACGAGCCGGTCCAGGGGGGGCAGGCAAACTTCTTCGACGAGGACGACATGCCCTTCTACGCCGACGATTGCGGCGAGTGGATCGATTGGCCGATGAACGTTGAATTTCCACCTGTTGACGGGTGGCTCGACAGCGGTTTTTGCGGCACGCTCGGGATCATGCCTGGCGCCCTCTTGCCGATGTGCCTGTGGTTTTCCCGCGGGTTCGCACGTGGTCGAAACAAGCCGCGCCGCCGATGCCGCCGATAAACTCGCTGTCTATCTGAACGGAAGTGCGATTCATGGGGTTGACCAGGATCCAATAGGGGGAGCGTTCTTCTGCGCGACGAGGAGAACGCCCCGTTCTTTTCACTCATTCACGTGGAGTCCTGTTCAATCATTCCCGAAAATCGTTTAGTCTGTCGGGCTTGTTTTGATAGGGATTGAACCAGTCCGCACCTGTGGTACTGGCGGCTTGCCCGCCAGTGCGACCTTACGAGAGACTCAACACCGCACACGCATGGCAGCCGTCACGATCCAAAACGTATCCAAGTCCTACGAGGGACAGACCATCCTGGAAGGGGTGACCCTCGATCTCCACAAGGGTGAGAAAGTCGGACTCATCGGCGCGAACGGCTGCGGCAAAACCACACTCTTCAAACTCATCGTTGGCATCACCAAACCCGACGCAGGCACCGCCACGACAGTCCGAGGTATCAAGATCGCCTACCTCCCCCAAGAGCCGGATCTCCCCTCACACGCGAACCTGATCGACGCAGTCGCGGAGGTCTTCTCAGACCATCGCGCTGTCGAGAAGGAGATGCACGAAGTCTCCCACAAAATCGCGGAGGTCCACGGCACACCGGAAGAAGCGGAGATTCTCGAACAGTACGATTTGCTTCATACCCGATTCGAGGCCCGTGGTGGCTACAACTACGAAATCCGTCTCCGCGAAGTGCTCGGCGGTCTCGGCTTCCCGCCGGAAGACTACCGCAAACCCGTCGACATCCTCTCCGGTGGGCAGAAATGCCGCGCCGCCCTCGCGAGGATGCTGCTGCAAGACGCCGATCTCCTCCTCCTCGATGAGCCCACGAACCACTTGGACATCGACGCCACACGCTGGCTTGAGAAGTATCTCGCCGCGCACCAAGGCGGCGCCGTCATCATCTCACACGACCGCTACCTCCTCGATCGAGTCGTCAGCAAGATCATCGAGATTGAGGACCACCGAGCGAACGTATACCCGACCGACTACACGAATTACGCCGAGGCCAAACGCATTCGACAATTGCAGGCCGTCCGCGAGTACGAGAAACAAAGCGAGTGGCTTGCCCACCAGCGCGACTACATCAATCGAGCCAGGTACAAGAAAGACTCCGCCAAGCAGGCCCGAGGCCGGCAGAAATACCTCGACCGCATGGAGGCGGAGGGCAAGGTCCTGCACAAACCCAAGGGGCAGCACACCAAGATGAAGCTCCATTTCAAAGGGGCGGATCGCGGTGGCGAGATGGTCGTCCGCTGTCAGCATGCGAAGAAGGGCTTCGACGGCGTCGTGTTGATCAACAACCTCGACTTCGAGATGACCCGCGGCCAGCGCGTCGGCATCATCGGCCCCAACGGCGTCGGCAAGACGACGCTCCTCCGCATGATGCTGCGCCAGGTGCCACCTGATGCCGGCGAGGTCCGCCTCTTCGAGGGCCTCACCGTCGGCTACTACGACCAGGAGCACCGCGATCTCAATCCGAAGTTGTCCGTCATCGACGCGGTCCGCGAAGCGCGCCCGGACGCGACTGAGTCCGAGACGCGATCCTACCTCGCGCTCTTCCTCTTTCGCGGCGACGATGTCTTCAAGCGCGTGGGAAATCTTTCCGGCGGCGAACAGTCGCGCGTGCTGCTCGCCAGACTCGTCTGGACAGGCCCGCAGGTCCTCGTCATGGACGAGCCGACAAACCACCTTGACATCCCCGGGCGCGAAGCCTTGGAAGAGGCGATGCGAATCTTTCCCGGCAGCATCCTCATGGTCAGTCATGATCGCTACTTCCTTGACCGCGTCGTCGATCAACTGCTCGTCCTGCCCAGCCGGGGCAAACACGAGATCGTCCCTGGCAACTGGTCTACCTATGCCGCGCTCCTGACCAAACGTGCGGAGACCGCCCGCGCGGAGCAGACGCGCCGTCAAGAAGAAGCCCACCAGGCTCTTCAGGCCAAAGCGGCATCATCAAGCAAGAAACGCAAATCCCGCTCCAAGTACCTCGCGCAGCGGATCGAGACATTAGAGGCGAAGATCATCGAGCACGAGCAGCAACTTGAAAAAATCGAAGCCGCCTTCAGCGACCCCGAGATCATGAAGGACCCCGAAAAGTCCCGGCAGCACCACGAAGACTACAACGCCCTCAAATCTCAACTCGCCGACCTCAACGCCGAATGGGAAGAGGCAGTGGATTCACAAGCGGACTAGTGCTCTGTCACGCCCGTACCACCCAACCAGCAGATTCAGGTGTGGCGATGCATTATTGAGTTTTGGATGGTGAATAAAACACGGGGCAAAGCCTCTGGATCGCAATCCATGGGTCCCGATGGAGGCCGAATGTTTCTTGAATCA
>CAZTAR010000369.1:0-4808 GCA_964611695.1 uncultured Planctomycetaceae bacterium
TGGTACGTAAACGCCGTGCCGATAGCGTCTTGGGCATAGCTGGCGGTGGACGCCAAGCCAAGGACAAGGGTGGTGATTGCTACGATTCGTTTCATGATTGAGCCTCCGATGAAGTCGCGAGAATCCGCGGGCCGATGCCTGCGATTGATTCCCACACACCTATTCGCGATAATCAGGTCATAATCCCGATAGGATTTCCTAATCTGCCTGATAGCAGAGGGTTATGTCCGTGGCCGAGCTGCAGGACATTACGGCGTGGCTTGTCCGCGCAAGCGAGGGCGACGCCCGAGCCGCTGACGAGTTGCTGCCGCTGGTCTATGGCAAGCTGCGGGCGCTGGCGGCGGAGCTGATGATGCAGGAGCGCATCGACCACACGCTCCAGCCCACCGCACTCGTCCACGAGGCCTATCTGAAACTTGTGGACCAGACGCGGGCTCGCTGGGAGGACCGAGCGCACTTCTTCTCTGTCGCCGCCCAGGCCCTGCGCCGCATCTTGGTCGATCACGCCCGCGGCCATGCGCGGGAGAAACGCGGCGGACTTCGCACGAAGCTCCAGCTAGACGAGGGATTGATCGCGGCGTACGAGCAGACGATCGATGTGCTGGCGCTCGACGACGCGTTGGGCCGGCTGGCGGCGCAGGACGCGCAGCGAGCCCGTATGGTCGAACTCCGCTTCTTCGGCGGGCTCACCATCGACGAGGCGGCGGCGGTGCTGGAAGTGTCGACGCGCACGGTCGAACGACAATGGCGCTATGCCCGCGCATGGTTATACCGCGAACTCTCTGACCATTCGCAGTGAATCGTTGCAATGGCGATGCCATGAACTCACGCGACGAACAACGCGCAATCGAAGTGTTCGAGGCTGCCCTGGAGCATGAGCAGCATGGTCGCTGCGCCTACCTCGATGAGGCATGCCGTGGTGATCCGGAGCTACGCGCGGAGGTCGAGTCGCTGCTGAAGGCAGACGAACAAGCAGGCGGCTTCTTGGAGCCTCCGGCGCAGGCGACGCGGCAACCATCTCCCCAATGCGATCCGCTCGTCGGCGCGAAGATCGGGCGCTACCACATCCAGAGTGTCATCGCTGCCGGGGGCATGGGCACGGTTTATGAAGCCCTCCAAGAGGAGCCGCGCCGTGCGGTAGCACTCAAGGTGATCCGTCCCGGGATGGCTTCGCGCTCTGCGCTGGAGCGCTTCAAACACGAATCCGAGATCCTGGGGCGTTTGCGCCATCCCGGCATCGCGCAAATCTACGAGGCCGGCACACATGGCGGTGACCACGGTGCACCCTTCTTTGCCATGGAGTTTATCCCCGGGGCTCGCCCGATTACGCGCTACGCCGAAGAAGAACGGCTGTCGACACGAGAGTGCCTCAGGCTCTTCATCAAGGTCTGTGATGCCGTTCAAGCCGGCCACCAACGCGGGATCATTTATCGGGACCTGAAGCCGGCCAACATCCTCGTTGATGAGCAGGGCCAGCCGAAGCTGATCGACTTCGGTGTCGCCCGCGCCTCTGATGCCGACATGACGATCGCCACCTTGCAGACGGATGTGGGCGAGCTGGTCGGCACGTTGCGCTATATGAGCCCGGAGCAATGTGAAGGCGACGCGATCGAGCTGGATATGCGCTCGGACGTGTATGCGCTCGGCGTCGTCCTCTTCGAGCTGCTGACCGGTGATCTGCCGTATGACTTCAGCACGACCTCGCCGTTCGACGTGCCGCGCGTCATTCGCGAACAGGAGCCGCGCCGCATGTCCGCGGTCAATCGGATGTTGCGGGGCGACATCGAGACGGTCGTGCTCAAGGCACTCGAAAAGAATCGCGTCCGGCGATATCAATCCGTACCCGAACTGATTCGAGATATTCAGAACTACCTGAAGAACGAACCCATCGAGGCCAAGCGAGGCCGCCGCTGGTACATGTTCTGCAAGGCCCTCAGACGGCATCGCATCGCGGTCACGGTTTCGGCGGCCTTCGTGTTCGTCGCGATTGCCTCAGCGTTGAGCCTGGCCGTATTGTATCGGGATTCCGAACGGCAGCGCGGTACCGCGGAGCAGCGCGCGGAGCAACTGCGCCGCGCCGTCTACCTGAATGACATTACGCTGGCACAGAGGGCGTACGACATCGGCGATGGCATTGAACTGTCGCGGCGTCTGGCAAACTGCCCGGCCGACCTGCGCGGGTGGGAGTGGCATTACCTCAACAGACTGGCGGATACCAGCATCAGGACGCTGTCCGGCCACACCGCCGCCGTCGCCGCCTGCGCCGTATCGCCCGACGGACGACTGATCGCAACCGGCGGTTGGGACGGCGCCCTTCGTTTGTGGGACAGTGCCACCTGGCGCGAAGTGAATACCCTTACGCCGGGCGGCTACGTCGAGCAGATTTCGTTTTCGCCGGACGGGCAACACGTCATCTGCGCAGGTCGCAAGAACCAGCAAGCATATCTGTGGAACGTCACGACGGGGCAGCGCGATGACACCTGTAAGATACGAACGGAATACGCAGCCGCATTCTCGCCCGATGGCACGCGCATCGCAGCCGGCAGCGACTATCACGAACCGTTGCGCGTCTGGGACGCGGCGACAGGACAAGTCATCAGAGAATGGCCCGACACCAAACGGACGCGTCCTATAGATGTGGCCTGGTCGCCCAACTCGGAGATGCTTACCACGTCTAGATCGGACGGCACAGTGGTCCTGTTGGACGTGGCGTCGGGGCGCACCGTCAGATCGTTCACCGGACACTCGGCCGCGGTCCGCCATGTGATCTTTAGTCCGGACGGAGAGACTTTGGCGTCAACCGGTTTCGACAACACGCTTCGACTATGGAACGTCGGCTCGGGCGAGCAGATTCGCGTATTCTGCGAGATCAGCGAGATCATCAATGGTGTCGCGTTCAGTCCGGACGGCAGGCGGGTGGCCGGAGGTTGCGCTTCAGCCTTGCGCGTGTGGGATGTCGTGAGCGGCAAGCCGGAAGCCGTGCGACTGGGGCATACCGGCTTTGTTGGCGCTGTCATATTCACTCCGGACGGCAACCACATTCTGACCACCAGTCACGATCAAACGCTGAAGATCTGGGACGCACAGCCCGTTCAAGAACCCCCGATACTCGCCACATCAGACGGCGCGTTTGCGTCTGCCGCAGTCTCGCCGGATGGCAAGCGGGTCGCATGCGGCGACGAATCGGGCCGACTTCGCATTCTCGAAATGCCATCCCGCGCGGAACTCTCATCCACTCAGGCTCACGATCGATGTCTTTGGGCACTCTCATTCAGCCACACCGGAGATCGCCTGGCATCCGGCGCCGACGATGGCAACGTACATATCTGGAGTGCATCGATGGAACGTCCCCTCATAACGCTTCATGTCCCCAAGACCGGGGTCCTGTCCCTGGCATGGACACCGGATGATCAACGCATCGCAACCGGTCACAGCGATGGGGTCGTGCGCATCTGGGAGGCGGCTACGGGCCGACTCATCCACACGATCACCGCGCACGAGGGATCCGTGATGAGCGTCTCATTCACAAACGATGGGGTCAGGGTCATCACCGCGGGGGGCGGCTTGGCCGTGCGCATGTGGAACGCCGAGACGGCGGAACACATCCGCGATTGGCTGATGGGCGCCCATGGGAACGTCGCGGCGATTTCACCGTCCGAACGACTCGTGGTCGCGGGGACGAACGAGCATGATGTCTGGGCCTGGGATCTCGAAAGCGGCGAACGACGCTGGAAAGCAAAGGGTCACTTGGGTCTGGTGCAGGCCCTCGCCTTCACGCTCGACGAGCACTGGCTCGTGACGGGCGGCTACAACCACCAGATCCGGATCTGGGATATGGAAACAGGCGAGTCAACGTTGACCCTCCGCAACCACGACGGCGGCGTTCGGGCGCTTGCCATGTCACCGAACGGCCACTGGTTCGTATCGGCTAGCATCGACAAGACGGTCCGCCTCTGGAGCGCTGACAACGCGGACGGCAAGGCTCCGTGAGTCTCCTCGCGATGCGCGTCGCTCCGCCGGTGCAGCTGGTGTGTGAAGGTCTACCGTGTATGCCTGAAACGCGCTGATGTATCCAGCCGCTTGGTAGTCAAGGGAAGGAGGAGTGTGGTGATGAGGCCAGAGATCCGGACAACAACGGAACTGTAGCAACGTGAGAAAACGACGATAGGACTTCTGCAAGTGAAACGCACCGGCCTATTCAGCCGCTACCCAGTGTGAGAGGAGATAGAAAAGTTGCCGCGTGATACAGAACGGCGAGATTGGAGGACTTGGATGGGATAGCCTGAGACGCAGCTTCCAGGGCGACGAAAGTGGTTGCATTCCAGTTGCAGCTGCCCAGCCCAAACTGAAAGATTGACGCTAGAGCATCTTAGGAATGAGATGGCATCCTCTGCGGCGATGATCAGAGCCGCGCGCGGAAGCAAGCGGTCTGTGTTTGACCTCGTAGGGAGCGAGCAAACTGGTATTCCCCGTCGGCCACAGGGGGCCGACGCTACAACGGAGCATGCAATCTCACCCCTAAAATGCTCTAACTATTGAAGCGACAAGCACTTAAAATATCGATGGCAGGACTCAAACCTGCGGCCTCCGGGTTATGAGCTATACGAACCCAGAAACCGTAAGCGTCTGCCACCAACGGTTTCAACTGGCGCGGCAGCGAAGGGAGCAGCACGGATCGAGCCCTGGGCGCAAAATCATTTGTTCTTTCTGAATTACCCAAGGCCCGATAGCAGAACAGAGAGGGTAGGTTACTTAGTCGTCCCTGAAAAAGTCACTCTCACGCGGCGGCGAGTAGAACGTATCGCTGG
>CAZTAR010000370.1:0-4765 GCA_964611695.1 uncultured Planctomycetaceae bacterium
ATCCCCATCTGATCTCCGCCACAGAGAATGCCATCTCATACCTAAAATGCTCTAATCGCAAGCCCCGCCGGGCCAAGGCCGGAGGGGCTTGTTGGTGTTCAACGCCCGACGCTCCTGTCTGTTGTTGTATGCAACCCGTGTTCCTCGTCAGCCACGGGGGGACCGACGCTACGCTTATGCCATTTGCCTTTCTATTTCATCTTCCTTTGTAGCTGCTCGATTGCCTGTTCGACCGCTTTGCGGTTCTCTTGATTCAACTCGTGATCGAGTGCCGCGCGGAGTTTGGCAATGTCCGCCGGGACGCCGATTGCGGCAATCGCGCGAATGGCCGCCAGCCGAACAGTGTCGGACTTGTCGTAGATCATCAAGTGGTCGAGCTTCTCGACGAGCTTGACAACGGAGAAGTGCTCCGGCGATACGCAGGCCGCTACTGCCTCGCACGTGCGGCGGCGAACGGATTTCTTCTCGTCGTCGAGCAGTTCCAGCAACAACTCGACATCCGTGTTGGGGCTGCCCCGGGCGGCAAGGCCTGCCAACGCCATTCCTCGGATGCGGTGAGATTTATCCTTAGCCGCGCGATGTACCAGATGCAGGTCTTCCGGTCGGTCGCCGAAGGCGAAGGCGAAGATCGCACGGCCGCGGACACCCTCGTCCTTGGATCGGGCAAGTTTGTCGAGCTTGGATCTGTATTCAGCCACGAGATGCGCGAGGGTCAGCTTCGTCCGCGCCTGCAGATCGTGTTCGAGGTTTGCACAGGCGGCGTCATAGGCGATGACTGACCTGACAAGGGCCTCATCGAGTTCCTTGGTTGAGTATCGCTTGTCCGGTTTTTGTCTTGAGGCCGTGCGATCTTCAAGTTCGTTGACGGCGGGAAGCCACATGGCGGTCGGCCAACGGTCTCGGAATTCGCCGCAGAGTCTCGCGGCGACCCGATCGTGGCCCTGGCGATGCTCATCGAGGGCGCCGGCGAAGAGCTTCACCTGGGCCTTGACCAACTCTTGCTCGTCCTCGTCCAGCATGTCGAGGCCGGTGATGCCGACGTCGAGCTTGAGTTTGAATTCGTCCGGTGCCGTAGCGCGTTGCCGTTGATAGTCCGCTTGCGCTTCCATCTTGACAAGAGTGCGTTCGGGTCTCGACCAATACAGAATCGCTTGACCCTTGCCAAAACGCCAGTCTTTCTCCAGCGATCCGGTAAACCCGCCTTCGACATAGAGCGTGAGTCTGGCGGCCACTTGGCCGTCGATTTCGACAAGGTCCACGAACTCAAAAGTCTGCGTTCCTTCGAAGCCTGGAAATTGAACGGGCCGTTCCCAGCGATGGCCTGCTTCAACGCGGCTGGGCGGCCAGTGGGCGAAGTCGAGCAGAACATTCAGCACGACCTTTTCGACCGGGTCCGTGAGCGGGACCTGCGCTGGCGCGTCACGCGGCGTCTTGTTGGTGCTGTGCAGTCTCGTGGAACCCCGGGAGAGGTTGAAGTCGGACGACGGCGGGGTGGGTTTCACACGTTTCTTCCCATGCTTCACATGGAGCACCTCGGCCGGGGCGTCCACCATCATCTGATACTGCATCACTCTGCCCGGCGTTTCCTCGCTGATGTTGCACTGCAACCAGAAAGTTCGCTGCTTGTACCTGAGTGTTTCGACATAATCCTTGCGTTGCGATTTTCGCGTGACCACGCGTTTGAGGCGGTGGGTGGTCACGTGTCCCGAAAGGAGGTTGTTCTTGAAAGTCATTCGCTGTGGTTTGGGATCCTGAGCATTGGCGCGCGGAAGTGCGAGCGCGACCGGCAAGACAAGGAAAGTCGCCAGCAATCGGGAAGTTCTCATGGGGGATCTCCGGTGGCTGTGGCATGTGGCGGATGGTTGTCGTGGGCCGTCGTGGTGAGCCGCCATATAGCATTATACCCTGGAAGAACGGGAATAGCAGCCCATGGAAAAACAGTTGTACCGGAGCCTGCCGGCGGAAGGGATCAGAGCCGCGCGCGTAAGCAAGCGGTCATCGCTCGACTTTGAAGGATGCGATCAAGCCAGGGGATGATCAGCCACGTCGCCACGCTTTTTGTTGGCGTGGAGGTTACCATGGACATAACGAAAGGAATTCGGCCTTGGATGTGCTTGGCCTGACATTCGATCAAGTCGCCTCGTCGGTGGTTCAATCGACGGGGAATCTCCGCGCCATGCGTGATCTTCGCGCGGCGTACCGGCGACTTGTGCGGGGAGAATCGCGAGAAGAACGGCTGGCGGCCTGCGAATCCGACCTCGTCTTGCAGGCGACCGTGCATCCCATCGTCCGGCACCATCGCGAGGCGGAACTCGTCAAGTTCGTTCAGCAAACGGCGGACGGGTACGAGATCGAAAGCGTCATCGTGCCGATGCGCCGTCGCGGCAAATCGTGGAAATCGCTTTGCGTCTCTTCCCAGATCGGTTGCGCGCGAGGTTGCGTATTTTGTGAGACGGCCAAGCTCGGGCTGTTGCGGCAGCTTTCCGCCTCGGAGATCGTCGGGCAGGTTGTTGCGGCGCGGCGCGAATTCGACGCCGATATCCGAAACGTTGTGTTCATGGGGATGGGAGAGCCATTCGACAATCTTGATGAGGTGGTTCGCGCAATCGAGATTCTCTGCGATCGATCGGGCTTGTCGTTCGGAAAACGCCAATTGCGAATCTCCACCGTTGGGCGGACCGATGGGCTGCGCCGGCTCGCGGCACTGGGCTGGCACCGGTTAAATGTCGCAGTCTCCCTGAATGCACCCAACGACGAGATTCGATCTCGGATCATGCCAATCAACAAGATCGAGCCGATGGCGCCGTTGCGGCAGGCCATGCTCGATTATCCGCTGCGCAACTGCCAGTTTTTCATGGTTGAGTATGTGCTGATTCCTGGCATCAACGATGGACCGAACCACGCGGAGGAGTTGGCGGAGTACCTGCGACCGATTCCGTGTTGTGTCAACGTGATACCGTTTAATCCCGGGGAGGATTCACCGTTCGACGCGCCGGATGAAGCCACGGTCCGGCATTTTCTCAGCCGGCTTCGGAATGCGGGGCAATACTGCAAGGTTCGAGTGACGAAGGGTCGTGGGCACATGGCCGCTTGTGGGCAGCTTGGTAATCGCTCGTTCGCGCGTTGAATTGGCAGAGCTTTCAGTGAGCAGTTGTCGTGCTTGGTGTCAATCCATCGCACGGATCGGCACGCAGGACACCGCCAATGGAACGCGGCAGCGACCGTATCCATGCTCGCCGACGAAAGTTTTTTTAGATTACTCCTTCCGAACGACACAATAATTCAAGAATTAAAATCTCGCCCAGCCTCCGTAACTTCAGAATTTGCACTATGTTAGGCGATTTTTAGATGAAGCGCATTCCAGGGGCCCCGGAATGCGCTTGACACACGAAACAAATAGCACCAAAATAATACTAATTCCTCAATCCAATCCGGGAACAAAACCGATTGGATTCGGTATACACAATAGAGAGTGAGCAAACAGCGAGATTGAATTGAAACGAAACTAAGCCTCACCCGCGCTGCATGGCGGCGATGAAAAAGTGGAGGACTATCATGCGTAGAGTTGTCACAGAACCTGCAAGCCGTCCGGCGCTCCGAGATTGGATGATCCCCCCACCGTTCGTGATGAACGCCGAACTTCACCAGCGATACGCCGAGAAGAAGTTATTCGCGGATTGGCCTGGACCGGCTTCTGAATCCGGTCGAATCCAGCACGACGAGGAAACCCTTCTCTTCAAACAGCTACACTACTGTGGTTATCGTCTCAGCAAGCTCTACAAGTCCGCCGATCACGCATTGACATCGGCCGTTCGCCGGCAGTACACGAAGTGGGTCCAGCGGTATACGGAAATCCGCACACGACTGATCGAAGGCAATCTCGGGTTAGTGTACGACTTGATCGGAAGGAGCCGATTCACCAATCTTGATCGCGAGGACATGGGGAGCGAGGGCATGATGGCACTGCTCCGCGCGGCGGACACCTTCGACCCGTGGCGGGGATTCCGGTTTAGCACCTATGCCTGCAACGCCATCCTCCGATCTTTTTCCAGGGCGGCCATGCAGGACTCCCGCCGTCGCAGCAGGATCGCCGGTCCGTTCGAGGTTGACTATGAAAGAAGTGACAATCCCGAACAAAACCGCCAGGATCAAAAAGCACTCTTCGAGGAGCGTCTCCAGAGGATTCTCCACCTCGATAACGCGGAACTGACCGAAGTCGAAAAGACAGTGCTTGCACGGCGGTTCCCGATCGATACAGATCGACCGCGGCAAACATTGGATGCCATTGGGAAGATGATGCGCGTCAGCAAGGAGCGTGTCCGGCAGATTCAAATCTCCGCCATTGGTAAACTCCGCCACGCAATGCAAGAAGACCTTGTGCTACAATAAGGTGGGAGACTGGTTGCATTTGGATGCCACGGGCGGCTTGCCCGCCCGTGCCAGCACTGGCAGCAAGCTGCCAGTGGCACCCTTTCATGAAACGATACCAGTACCTCGAGTTGCACTCGCCTCACGATAATGCATCGGAACACGATGCTATGCGCGGCGGGATCCACGCCATGTCAGGTTCGTATGCTATCCGTGCAGGCACGTAGCAATTCCCAACCACGGGTAGGCTCCGTCCCGGCGCGCTGGGACTCCGCCAACCCATGCCACCCTACGCAAAACTGATTCAACCAACCTTACCACCCTATGCGAAACGGCCTCTGGCAACGCTTGCCGTCGCACCTAGAGCAGATGAACTTTTTCTGTAGCGGCCGACGCC
>CAZTAR010000371.1:0-4740 GCA_964611695.1 uncultured Planctomycetaceae bacterium
GTACCTCGGCGAAGGTACGACCTGCGATCCGAATCCCTGTGCGACCTACGAATCGACGTGCGTTATCATCTCCGAGGTCGTGGAGGGTGCTGAGAGCGGCAGTTGTCCAAAGTGGATCGAGATTACGAACACTGGCGAAGACGACTTCGTCTTCCTTGAAGGTGGGATCATTGTGCAGGAGGACGGGGACACCGACGTCACAGTTGATGTCGATCTCTCCGGCGTCACAATCCTTGCCGGTGATTCATTGGTGGTGAACTCTAATGAGAACGGCGCCTGTACGGGCGCTTTTCCTGCCATCTATAGCTTTCAGGCAGACATTAACGTCGAGTTAACGTCTTTCGGCAACGGTGATGACCGCTACATCATTACCGACACCGCAGATGGCTCGAACCTGCTCGACATCTACGGTGAGTTCGGTGTTGACGGCACCGGCCAACCTTGGGAGTACGATTCCGGTTACGCCTATCGTGAGGCTTTCTGCAACACCGGCAATGATGGCATTTTCTTGCCGAGCGAGTGGTTCTTCGGGGGGGCGGGTAGTCTGTCGGGTGGCAATCCCACGCAGCTTCTCCTGGACAACACGACACCAGGCGTGCATACTTATAACGAGACTTGCACGGTCGGCGATCCCGGCGACATGAACTGCGATGCCGAGATCAATGGTGATGATATCAGTGCCTTCGTCCTGGCGCTCCTGGACGAACTGGCTTACGAGGCTGCCTACCCGGAATGCGACATTCTCAACGGCGATTTCACCGGCGACAAGGCAGTGACTGAAGCCGACATCGCCTTATTCATCGCTGCGACGATAGCGGGCTAGAAAAGGACACGGAATACGAAGCGTCCAACCCCAGTGTCGACCGTCAGAGACTATTGGTCTTCGACATCCGACAAGGGGGGCGGACGCTTCGTCTACGCTGAGGCCATTCTTGCGATTGCCCTGGGCCACTGACAGGCGGAGGCGACTGCATGGGCTGGACACTCTGATCGATCTGCTGTTACCATCGCAGCCAGGGTGAAGCGGAGTATCGGCGTGTCGGAGAATGGAAACGCCAGGTTTGGATGGAAGCAGGAACGACATGAACAAGACCGACAACATGACCCACCGAAATCGTACCTTCCGGCTTTGTGCGATTCTGACGCTGTTACTTTCCGTCGCTCTTTCGCCGGCATGCAAGAAGGAGGATGCACCACAGTCTTCTGAGCAAACCCAAAAGGCGGATTGCGTTGTGGATCTCGACGGCCTGAAGGCGATCGTCGCTGAGCACAACGGCAAGGTGATCTACATGGACTTTTGGGCGACCTGGTGCGGCCCTTGCGTGAAGGCCCTGCCCGAGTTGGCCAAGCTTCAGGCGAAATACGGCGAGCGCGGGTTTCAGGCGATCGCGGTGAGCTACGACAACCCCGCTCATTGGAACCTGCGTGTCACAAAGACGCTGAAGGAGAAAGGTTGGCAAGGGCCGGCTGTCGTGGCGAAGGACAAAGCGAGCCAGAAGGCGATTCATGGTTGGTTGGGCAAGGCCTGGGACGGCAGTACGCTGCCCGTTCGATACGTGTTCGACCGCGAGGGGAAGCCGATCCATGAGCTGGTGGGAACCTCGGCCGACGAAGGTCCGAAGGTTCACAAGATGATCGAAGACTTGCTGGGTGCTTGATTGTGCCTTTTCGGGCGATCTCCGCAGTCCGGGACGACATCGGGCATTGAAGGGTAAGGACCCCTGCGTCATGGAAGTTTGCCCGCTCCTTTTCAAGCCGATTTTCAAACCCAAGGTTTGGGGCGCCAGGAATCTGGCGAGATTGTTCAACAAGTTGCTCCCTCCGGAAGAGGCGATCGGGGAATCGTGGGAATGCGCCGATCTGGAGGCTGGGCAATCCGTCGTTGCCCGGGGGCCTGCCGAGGGGCGGACGCTGCACGAACTCGTCGGGTCGTGGGGAACCGCGCTGCTCGGCGGCGTCTCGCCGATCGAAGGGCGCTTCCCGCTGCTGATCAAGTTCCTTGATGCCGCTCAAGATTTGAGCGTGCAGGTTCACCCTGATGCGGAGGCGGCCAAGCGGCTGGGCGGTGATGTCCGCGTCAAGCACGAGGCTTGGTATATCCTCGATGCCGCCGAAGGGGCATGCATCTATCGCGGTCTTGCTCCAGGCAAGACGGTCGATTCGCTACGTTCGGCCATCGCGAATCGACCCGATGCGATTGTCGAGTGTCTCAACCGGATGCCTGTCAAACGCGGGGAGATGTACTACCTGCCGAGCGGCACGCTGCACGCCCTTGGCGCCGGTGTTGTTGTCGCGGAAATCCAGACGCCATCCGACACGACGTTTCGTCTTTACGATTGGGGCCGCGTACGTCCAGACAGCGATGCCGGGCTCCACGTCGAAGAGGGGCTCGCGTGCCTCAACACGGACATCGACCTAGCCCCTTTCGAGAAACGATCGCACACGAGCAATCCCTTTACGACTGTCAGTCGCCTTGTAACCTGTCCCAGCTTCAACATCGAAATGGTTCGCCACATCGAGCAACTCGAACTGGAGTTACCATACGCGGAGCCGGTGTGCTGGATCGTGCTTCGTGGACACGGGGAGATCCACTATGGCCGAAGCGGTGTGGAGACCTTCGGCCGTGGCGATGTCGTGGTCCTTCCCGCGGCGATCGAGAATCCCAAACTCAAGACGCTTGCTGACTGTGATTGGCTGGAGGTCACAGTGCCAGTGAAGTCGGACCTGCCTCGCAATCACCCGCCGTTGATCACGTCCTGATCCTACCGCAGTGCCGCATTTCAGCGAGTACATTTCCAGTGAATCCGTTGCAGCCGACTCTCCTGTTGGCAGACGACCCTGTAGCGGCCGACGCCCCTGTCGGCCGAGGCAAACCGTTCGTATTCCACGTCCGACACCGTGGTCGGACGCTACACGATTGCTTCGGTTGCTCAGGCTTTGAGGCGGGGGGCTTCGATTCATCACCCTCTCAGGTTGCGATCATGACGCAATCATGGTGGGCTCATGTCGCGTATCGGACGGAACGGGTGAGCTGTTGGAATACCTCGAGCTCGAACCGGGTTATAGCATTCGGAAGGTTGAAGCGGGAAGCCTGCGGGAGTATCCACATCTTGCGGGCTGTAGAGAATGGTGGGGATAAGGATTGAGATTATGCCGCGATCTCTGAACCGCGCTACAATTAATGGTGCCGGACCGAGAAAATTGGACGGTGTGGCGGCCAACGCGACGGAGAGCTCCGAGCGGCATGGATGCGACGCCAGCTTTCGATGGAGTACTTTTTGTATGAACTGGGGTTTCCTCATACTGGTCGCGATTGCGGTGGTCTTTCTCCTGATGCGATTCAAAAGTGGAGGCTGAGGCCCGAAAAGTTGTGGCTGAGCGTGGCTCGGCTGAAGCTTCAAGTGGGTTGTGTTTCCCGTCGCTGCTTGGGGGCGATACCGGCCCTTTCGACATCCCGCGTGCTGTGTATAACCTATAACCAGTTCGCAAGGTTTTCCCATCTTCCTCTCTTGCCGAGACCTGGCAAGGCACGTCCGTTTTTCACGTCTTCCTCGTCATCTACGTCCACATATCAATTATCCAGGCCGATTCAGCCGACTTGGTTGAAGGTTGTGCGAACGTCGCCTCTCCTTCAGTCCACGGTGGACGACCGCGCGCTCGCCCCCTGATATTCCGGGTCAATACATGAACCTTAGAGCGGCATTGCCTATCGTCGGAGTCATCGTGACGCTCGCCATCGGGTCGGGATGTCAGGTGGCCGAGCCTCGAATCAGCGACCTCAAGCCGTATGTCGGAGGTCCGCCTGAGGCGCCCGCTCCTGTCGAGTTGCCAAGGCAGCCCCCACAGCCGGTCGAGCAAACGAAACTCCGAGCGACAGTCGTGATTGACGCGGGACACGGCGGCGAAGACCCCGGCGCAATCGGCGTCGGACCGATTCCGGAGAAGGAAGTCAATTTGCGCGTCGCGACGAAATTGGCTCGTCGGCTTTCGGAACGCGGAATCACGGTGGTTCACTCGCGCGATGGTGATTACTTCATTGAGCTTGACGCACGCGCGGCGTTGGCGGATCGGACCCGTGCGGACCTGTTCGTCTCCATCCATGCGGATGCGGCACAGCGGCTTTCTGCGAGTGGATCATCTATCTACATTGCCAGGGGGCGGCCGAAGCAAAGTGATCGCGCCGCGCGGTGCATCTTCGATGCGTTGCAGCGCGCGAACATTGAGTGCCTCGGTGTTCGCGAGGCGGGGTTTCGCGTATTGGTCGGACACTCACGGCCGGCCGTTCTCGTCGAGTGCGGCTATCTCACCAACACCCGCGACGCAAGGCGGCTCAGCTCCGCCACATACCAGGAGACGCTGGCGACGGCGATCGCCGAAGGCATCTTCGCGTTCTTGACCCAACGCTGAGGCCTGCGGGGCCTCGACCCTGGCTGAGAGGGGCTTCGCTCATCGGATAGAGCATTTTAACGTTGAGAGTGCATGCTTCGTTGTAGCGTCGGCCCCCCGTGGCCGACGGGAATCACCCGTTTGGTCGCCCCCCACAGAGTCGAACGCAGACCGCTTGTTGACGCGCGCGGCTCTGAGTACAACTGCGAAGCATGCCATCTCAAGTGTAAAATGCTCTAATACCAGGCGCACTTGAGCAGTGAACGATTGAGTGTGGCACCGGCGTCTCGCCGGTGGAGGCAAGGCGGCCGAGTGCCGTTGCCTCACCGGCGAGACGCCGGTGCCACATATCAA
>CAZTAR010000372.1:0-4724 GCA_964611695.1 uncultured Planctomycetaceae bacterium
ACCAGCCTGGTCAAGGCCGAACCCCGGGTTCCCTTGATGGGCCCTTACATGGCCTATCTGCTCCTGCTCATGCTGACGGATTTTTTCCCCGAAAGCCTCTACCCCTTGGCGGTCATCATTCACGTCGCAGTCGCTTTCTGGGTGGTCCTGCTCCTACGCCGTCACTATCCGCCGCTCGGCAAGATGCATCTACTACCTGCGATTGTGGTGGGACTATTGGCGGCGCTGCTCTGGGTCGCGGGGCAATACTGGCTCGAAGGGATCGAGCTTGGAGGATTCCATCTCGGGCAGCCGCTCTGGGGTGGGGGTGAGGTGGTCGACCCACACGACACTTTCGGAACGGGAGCCGCTTTCTGGGGACACGTTATCTGCAAGATCGGCAGAGCCGTCACGATCGTGCCGATCGTCGAGGAACTATTCTGGCGAGGGTTTATCTTGCGGGCGTTCGTCAGTTGGGATCGATTCGAGGACGTGCCGTGGGGCAAGTTTACCTGGATCGCCTTCCTGGGTTCGTCGCTCCTTTCCATCATGCAGCACCCGGCGAACTGGGGTGTGAGCATCGCATGTTGGATGTTGTACAACGGCTTGTTCTATTGGAAGAAGAGCCTTTTGTGCTTGATGATCACCCACGCCGTGACGAACCTCGTCCTTTACATCTACGTGGTGAAAGCGGGAGGGAAGGCGTGGCAGTTCTGGTAACGGCGAAGTCCGCTCGATGGCTGCCCACTGATCGCGATTCTCGAACGATTGTCTTGCGGGCGGTATCGCCTCGGATGTGACACAGGCATGCGCGCGGGTAACATAAATCCGCGAGCTTGGGGGACACACTTCACCGCGATGCCATGCTATACCGGCAGCCCTTGCACTGCGTTCTTCAGCGTAGCATGCAACGCGGCAATCCGGCTCAGTGTGGCGTGGAGTTTGTCCCATCGAGAACGATTGTCCTCGTCGTCGCTTTTGTCGCGCAGTCGCCCCTGGAGTAATGTGCCGACAAGGGCCACCACCTTCTCTCCGACCCCGATCCAGGCGAGGGTGAGATCGACGGACCTTTGCGCATCTTGTGCCGCATGTTGAAGGGCGGCCTTGCATTCCTCGAACTCCTGGACCGCGCGATCAAGTTCGACCAGGTCGTCCGGCCCGAGGAGTGGACGAACTCCGTTGAAATCCGGAAGATCTTCCGCACCGTGTATCTTAGACATACAACACCTCCGTCATGGTTGTTTGAAGAACTTGCCTACGGAACCAAGGCCGCCCCGATACCGATTCCACCGGCGATTCCGGCCAAAGCGTTAAGGGCGGATTCGGCGAGCTGTTGGGCGGACTTCCTCGCGTCCGCGATCTCGGCGTTTGTACTCAGGGCCACTTGCGTCATGACGTTGAAATCGTCGACCGCCTTCTTGATCAATCCGTCGGCTTCTCGCCACTGACTCTGACTTTCGGAAATGGTCTGGGATGCCTGGTCTCGAAGTGTCAATGCGGTGCGGAGCTGTTCGACGCGCATGGGCTTGATCTCGCCGTCGGTGTCCTGAAACACGAGTCCGCCATTCTCATCCGTGTGCCTGCCGAGCCAGAGATCCCATTGGCTGTCCCGGAGTTGCGCTTGCGAACGGTGATAGTCGGTCGCCACGCGGTCCATGATCTTGGCATACTCACTTACCGCCCTGGCAAAAGCCTTGTTCCCCTGTCCCCAAGAATCGATCAACTCCGCCTGACGGATATCCAACGGCGTCTGGCAGCCTGTGGCAAGAACGACGAGGATCATCATCCACTTTTTCATGGGTACTCCTCCTATGTTCCGTGCGGCGTGTTCGCCGACCTCTCTCTTACCCAACAATCGTGCTCAGCGCTCCCCTTGCCGTGCATGAAAATATGAGAGAGGGCGGTGCTGTGGGCAAAAAGTCGGTGCGCCTCTCGACAGGGTTGAGCGAACAAGCTGGGTTGTTGAATTGAATACGCGCTTCGCGGGAGCTTGGTTGTAGAGCGGGGTGTGCGCTTCGCGGTAGCGTCGCCCCCCCGTGGCCGACGGGGATTCCCGGTACTCTTTCACTCCCCAAAGTCGAACGATGGCCGCTTGCTGACGCGCGTGGCGCTGATCAACACCGGCGGGACGCCGGTGCCACACTGCTGCCAGAGTGTCATAATTGTGCCACGTCGGAGTGTCATCACGGTGCTACGTCGGAGTGTCATCACGGTGCTTCGTCGGAGTGCCATCACGGTGCTACGACAGAGTGATGGATATTCTCGCGAGCCGGACCGATTTATTGAATCACGCTGGTGAAGTCTTCGATTCGGTAGTCGGCATCGTGTCCGTCAAGCGAGAGCGTGACCTCGTCTCCCTTGCTCTTTCCGAGGAGTTCCGCGGCGAGCGGCGTTTTGTAGGAGTAGGAGTGCCCGGCCAGATCAGAATCGCCTGCGCCGACGATCAACAAATCCATCGGCGGACCGCCTGCTTTGGGTTGAAGCTTGACCCGCTGGCCGATGCCGACATGGCCCGTGGGAACGTCGTCAGGTGTGAGAATACGAGCAAGAGAGAGTTCGTCGTTCATCTGTGCGAGGCGAGCCCGGAGCAGGTCGCGTTCCTCTAAGGCAAACTTATACTCCGAGTTTTCGCTGAGATCGCCATGGGCGGCCGCCTCGCCGATGGCCTTTGCGTTTTCGCGCATCTTGACGTTGACCAGTTCGTCGCGTTCCCCCGCCTTGCGGTTGTAGCCGTCCTCGGAGAAATAAAGGGTGGACTCGTCCTCCCACATCTCGACCTTGGGTTTGACGTAGAGATTGGGGAACCGCTCGTAGAGGATCGTGCTCATGCCATCTTGGGCGCGTGGGCCGAGACCATCGGCACGCTCGATCTGACGTCGAACGATCTGGGCCATCAGATCATCAAGATCGTCCAGTGCCCGACGGAACCTCTCGTACCCTCTCGCGGAAAGACCGGCGCGAACCTTGGCACGCATCTCGTTGCGCGATTGCCCGATATTCTTTCCCTCGGAAAGTCTCGCCGGCCCGACGAGCGAGAGAACCAGGTTCAGTATCTCCAATGTGGAGGGAATCGGGAGTTCGGTTTTGACGCCGGGGCCCTTCCAGATCCAGATGAGCGCATCCGTGAACTGGCCTGGCTCCGCAATGGCCCTGCGAACGATATCGGGCAGGCATTCGCCGCGTCCTTTCTTTTCGACCCTCTTGGCAAGGACATCGCACTGGCTTCCCGGGCAGTAGAGGATCAACTCGGCGAACAGCTCCGGCCACGTATCGGGAAAGGCCTGCTCCACACAACGCACTGCCAAGGCCCAGAGCCTCGCATCTGGAACGGAAGCAGCCATCGCTACGGGATCTTTCGCGTCGGTGAGCATTCCGAGGGCCAGTCCATGGGCATCGCCGGAGACCGGCAGGCCGTCCTTGGCCAACCGCTCAAACACCAAGGCCATCGCGAAGGCATGTTGCGGCTCATTATGCTTAATGAATCGCTTGACGTGTTCATGCAGAGCGGCTTCGACGCGTTTGAGGAAGGCGGGATCGGGCTCCTTTTTCCGCTGCTTGGCGTCACGGAGGTAGCCTTCGAGCAACTCGAGGCATTCACGCGGCATCGAGGCCTCGGAGAAGGTCTCCCACACCTCGTCCTCCAACGACCGACCGGCTTCGTCATAGATCAGGAACATCGGCGACCGCCCTTCGAGGCGAAGGTGCGGGGATTTTTTCACGCCGTTCCGAATCTTCGACCACCAGTCCGTCCACTTCTCGGCTGGGAGGTAATTCGGAACGAGGATGTACTTCAATCCGTCACGGTCCACCCGATTCCCGTGGCAAGTGAGCAGGCCGATTACAAATGCGATGGGGTCATCTTGAAGCAACTCGATCAGGCGTTGAGGCCGGAGTTGGCTCAGCACACGGAAATCGTTCTCGCGCGCAATGACGTAGTCTCCGACCAGTTGGGCAACATCGAAGGTGCGCGTCCTGCGAGCGGTCTTGATCAATACGTGATCGTCTTCAGCACTGAACTCGACAACCTCGGCCGCTTCGTCTTCGGCGCGGTGTACCAGAAACACCCCCTCCTTCAAACGCAAGCCGGTCTCGAGATACCGAAGCGCCAGCCGAACAGACTTGCCCGCCTTCAGGCCTGAGCGATCGATCCATGCATCAAGGTCGGGCCGGTCCGAATGGGTTTCTCGATAGAGCGCGAGAATCTCCTCACGAAGTTGATCCCCATCCGGCAATCGGAGGAGCAAGCCGCGGCCGAGTTGCAGGGCGTCTTTGGCGGATTGCGTTCCTTTCATCGTCGACAGCCAGGCCCAGCCGAGTGTGGAGGCCAATTCCCCCTGGCCTGACTCGACGACTATGTCGATAACTGCGAGGAGCGCCGCGGGGTTCAAATCGGGCTGGTCGATGGTGGCGAGCCATTCCTGCTCAAGGTCGGACCAGTTCTTCTTCCGGGCCAGCATTTCCAATGTCTCATGTCCCATGTGGCAGCCGCATCTCCAGTGGAAATCCCGTATTCTTGCATCTTTTGTGCGGCTTGTCGAGAGGCGGAGCAGTCGGTACAGGTATCATTTGGGTGCCACGGGCGGCTTGTCCGCCCGTGCCAGCACCGGCAGCAAGCTGCCAGTGGCACCCCTTTACGAAACGATACCAGTACCTTCAGTTCGAATAGCGGTTCACTTTGGGAGCCAAGCCGTATTGTAGTGATAATGGGCTAGCCCGCATTTCTCACCAGGTGGGGGTAGAAAAGG
>CAZTAR010000373.1:0-4721 GCA_964611695.1 uncultured Planctomycetaceae bacterium
GAAAAACAATGGGCCAATTATCCCACGCCAGGGAGCACGCTCATAGTTTCTCTGAGCTTGGCCCGGCCGACGGGGAACGCCAACGGTCTGCTACGGCCGACAAGGCCGTCGACTGTTACGAGCATGTGCCGGCGGCTTTCGCGTGCGCTTCAGCCAGACCGGCAAGCTCCTGATAGCCCAGCCGAATCAGCACGTCCTTCCCGCACGCACGCGCCAACTCGGCCTGTTGCTCAATCGTCATGCCGTTCTCCCCCGCCCAGCGTCGAACGGCATCCACATGCGGTCGGTTGTGCTCGCGCGTCTTCTCATCACCGTATCCTTCGTGATGCGGCTTGAGGCCGTATTCAATCATGGCCGGCTCGAATGGGAGATTCAGGAAATCGCACAAGCTGCGAGCGGACGACTCCGGCTCCGTGCAGAGTTGCTCGTATGGCACGTGCAACGTCTTTTCGGAATTGGATTGGAAAAAACTGTCAAGAACGCGGTTGTCCTCCGCGACACCCTCGAAGTGCCCTTCCGGACTCGGGCTTTCGATGTGCTTCCAGGTGTGTTGTGACCAGACGGTGCCACGCGGGTCGCGCGTGAGCAGGATGAACTTCGCCTCGGGGAACAGTTTGGGCAGCATGTCCGCCAGCCTGAGGTAAAACGGCGTCTTGTCCACGTAGTACGTCGCCTCCGGCGGTATCCTCGCCTGATAGAAGCTCGCAGCGAAGGCCCGGCAACATTCGAGAAACTGGTCGAAGTCGAGATGCCCCCGAATCGCAGCGGCCGCCTGACGCGAGGGCGATCCTTCCGCCGCGTGCTCGCCATGCCACAGGTCCATCAGCGGCAACAGGAACCACGTCTCCGCAGGCGCGTGGATCCGCGTGTGACTGTCGAGGATCTTCCGCAAGAGCGTCGTCCCACTACGCCACGACCCGAGCACGAAGACGCGTCCTTCTCCTCGGTTGTTCCGTGATTCATCAGCGGCTGTCTTCGTCGGTGTCGCCCGACCCTGCTCGCCAAACAGGACCTCTGTAATCGCCGCCGCGCGGTGCTTCCAGCAATGCTGAGACAGTGACCGCGCCCGGCCCGCGGCGGCCATCTGCTCGATATCGCCCGGACACTTCAGCATCTCCGTGACCGTCCGCCGACATTCCTGCGGCGTACGAAAAACCACGGCCTGCGAGTTATCGAAGTGGTGTTCAATCCCCACGCGATACGATTGGAGGAGGCATGTTCCTGATAGCGTGATCTCGAACGGCTTCAGGTTCAAGCCGACATCGTCCTGCCAGCGCATCACGTTGAGGCCGAACCAGCCCCGGCCATACGCCTTCGATTGGTCCGTGTATGGCAGACTGCCGAGATACTCCCACGTGCCGGGCCACGCCTTGAACGGCTCTTCCAAGCCAAAGGTCGCGCATCGGAAGTGCCGCGTGAGGTATGCGAAGGTGAAGGCCCGCTCCCAGTTCTCCATCTCACGGAGCTTCATCGAGAACCGCACATAGCACTTCGGATTCTGGAGAAGCGACAACACCGCCGGAGCGATCTCGTGGTTCTCGTTCGACAGCCGCGCGATTTGGCTCAACATTCCTTCGTCACGGCAGGCCAATCGAGCCTGGAGCATCGACTCCACAAACTGTTCGAGTCCCGGCCGCGTTCCCCACGCCTGACGCGCGATCTCGCACAACTCAGCCTTCATGCCGCCCGCCAACTCCGCCCGGATCGCCAGCATGTCCGGCTCGTCGTTGGCGAGTTCCCGCAACATCAGGTCCGTCGGCTGTGTGTTGTCGGCGCCAATGGCAAAGACAATGTCGAAGTCCTTCGTCGGAGCGGGGCAAGGCCGGAAGCTCCGAGGGCTCGCCGCGTTGCTCAGCGGAAAGACGTTGGAGAAGCCGAGCACCCCATCCATCTCCTTGGCGGTCTCTACGTTGTTGATCAAGTGGAAACTGTTCGGTCCATTGAAGAACGAGGCCGGCACGTCCAGCACAGTGCCCGAGTGCGCCCAGTGCGGCGCGTCCAGCCAGTGCATCAACATGGGCAGCTTGGCGTACTCGAAGAACGAACCGCCGTTCTTGTCTCCCAACGAGAGGGGCCCGTTCGCCCAAAGACTGACGCACAGATCGATCCGGTTGGCCCAGACAAAGCCGAGGATCGTCTCGGTGAACATCTCGGTGCAAGCCTTCGCAGCCTCTCCGAATTCGCACCGTTGAGTCTTGTTCCAGAGCGGCCCCAACTCCAGGATGAACACCTCATGCCCTGCCTCGCGATAGCCGTCGATGATATCGCCGAAGATGTCCCGTGAGTTGTCACCCGGATGCTGAAGGAAGAGAATACGTCGACTCATGCCGTCACCTGAATCCAAACGCCATTGGCAATGAAAACCGCAAAGATAATATCGGAATTTGCCGCATCTGCGTTGAGCAAGTCTCCACCCTGAAATGATGGCCGCTACACAATGACTTAGTTTGCGCTATCCCAATCTTGCGGCCATTATCCACCATGCGTCAGCTTAATGCGGTGGATCAGGCAGCCGTCGGCGGCTTGGTCCAGCGGAGCAACGACGGTGTTCCAGGGGGCGTCTAACGCGCGTTGAGGAGAGCCCGTGACGAGCTTGGCGACCGGCGGCCTCTCCGCCGCGCGTTCCAAACGGGGCGCGACGAGATCTTCCCACACGGATTCAGAAATCCGATTCCCACGGATCGAGTTTTCCAACTCTGTCAGGGGCGAACGTGACGCGATCACCACCCACTCGACCGTCTCCGGTTTATCTTCGAAGACGAAGAAGCCCTTCACCGGCATGGTCATCACCTCATGGACCGCGAGAATCGCACGGCTGTCACGGGAAGGCGTTTCGGGAAAAAGCACCTCGATATCATCTCCTTTGCCGGGAGCGAACACGTAAATGCTGGCATCGAGGTTGATCTTCATCTCGACTCGTACCTGATTGCCGGTGGAAAAGAGGTGATTCGCCGGCACGGCAAGCATCAAGTGGCGCTGGGGGTGGAGGATTCTGTAACTGAGTTCAAGGGCCGTGGGGACGTCAGGCTGTGCGGCAGGCTCGGAATCCTTGCACCCCGTGAAGAGAATGACAGGCAACAGGAAAGCAGAAATCAGAAGGCAGAATTTGAATTTGTGCATCGTCTGTATTCTCCCCCCGAGCCTTCGCCACATTCCCATCCCTATCAATCTTCGTCCGTCACGCCCTCTGTTTCCGTGACCGGTTTCAGGTCGCGCATGCGCTGACGAGGGAAGACCCAATTGTGCAGATAGAAAATCGCCGTAAACAGCAGGACGGCGACATTCAGATTCCAGAAGAGCGTCACCAGCGTCGTCCCAGAGATGACAAGAAACTCACGGTTGGTGACGAAAATCTGCTGGTCGTCATGTCGCGAAAACAAGGGATGAAGGAGTTGATGCCGATCCTTCACCCACTCGCCAAGATAGAGCCGCAACGGCGTCCAGTCGAAGACGTCGTAACCCACCTTGAAAAGGATCCCGGCAAACACGGCTTGCGGTATCAGGTTGATCATGTCTTGCAGGAGGATGATCTCGATGAGGGCGAAAACACCAACCAAGACCCCCGCCAGACGCATCGTCGCATTCTCTTTCACGATCAAGACGGAACGGATGGTTGCCTGGGCGCCGGCAATGCCGCCCACGAATGCGATGACCGCCGAGGCGATCCCCTGGGCGCAGAGTTCCCGGTTCTGCTGCGTCTTCTCCTTCGTCATCTGATCAACCACCAGTGATGTCAGGAGCGTGTCGAGGTAGGCCAACACGGAAAGCTGCAGTGCGAACGGCAAGGCCGCCAACAGAATGGGCCATGACCATGTGGTCGGCCACTGCTCGGAAACCAGCGTCGTCAAATCACCAAAAGACTTCAGGCTGGCAGTAAGCGACACGTGTTCAATCGGAAGCTTGAGCACGTTGCTGGCCGCCGTCATGATGACAATGGCCAACAGCGTGGCCGAGAGGAGACTGCCAAACTTCGGGAGCCAGCGGCGCGTGATCCACGGAATGGAAAAAGCGAGCGCGGCCGTCGCGATAGCAACAACGACGTTTTGTGCGACAGGCCCTTCAAACGCCTTCTTACTCCCAAGGTCAAAGAGCTTACAAACCTGATCCACCCAGATCAGAACCGCGATGCCGTTCATGAAGCCGGATACGACCACGTTGGGCACCAGCGTGATGAAACGCCCCAGACGCAGGACCCCCATCAGGACCAGAAGCCCGGCCGTGAGGAAGAACACGATATTCACAAAGTGATCAGGAACAAGCTCCGGAAAACGAGCGGCCATCTGGTTGTACGCGAAGGCGACAACGACCGCCGTAATCGCGGTCATCGGCGCCGTGGGGCCCGAGCATTGCACGCGCGTCCCGCCCAACAGCGACGTCACGAATGCAATCAACGCGGCCGACAGCATTCCCGCAAAGGCCCCGCGCTCGGAGAGAACCCCAAAGGCCGCCCCAAGACTGAGCGCGACAAAGCTCACCGTCAGCCCGGCAATAATGTTTTGTAGCCAAACGGTATAGGAAGACTTGGATGGACACATGAAAGGGGGATGCTCCCGAACACGGTCGAATGACGATTTAAGCCGGAATTACCCAGTGATCCAATTTCAAGTCGGAATCGTAGCCGAGCCAACCACCGGTTTCAAGCAAGCCGGCCTGTCTGGTACCGGTATCTAGTACCGCGTTTCATAAATAATACGACTATGTTTATGTGCTTGCAGGGGCTG
>CAZTAR010000374.1:0-4713 GCA_964611695.1 uncultured Planctomycetaceae bacterium
GCCCGCAGCATGGAGCCGGCGGGCCAGCTTTCGGACGGAGTGTTTCGTATTGCAGAAAATGATGGCCAGCCGCGGCTTCTCTTCTTCAAGAAGTTGTTTCAAAAATCGGAACTTGTCCCACGGATCGACCACGCAAAAGAACTGCGAGACTTCGTCCACTGTGAGTTTGTCCTGGGATACATTGACTTCCACCGGCGCCGTCATGTATTTGTGGGCCAAGCGGTTAATCTCTTCGTCGATTGTGGCGGACACGAAGATGGTCTGGTGGGCATGTTGAATTCCACCAAGGATGAACCTGATGTCGTCTCGGAAGCCGATGTCTAACATGCGGTCCACTTCGTCCAGAACCACCCAGCGAACCGTCTCCAGGCGAAGCGCGCCTCGCCGCATCATGTCCATCACGCGGCCCGGCGTTCCCACCACCACGTGCGGGCGACGCCCGAGTTGGTGGAGTTGCTGTCGCATATTGGTGCCGCCATATACCGGCACGCAATGCAGATCAATGTATTTCGTCAGCCGGCGAAACTCGCCAATCACTTGAGCCGCCAGTTCTCGGGTCGGCTCGAGGACAACCATCTGAAGTCGGTCTTCCGGCCGGATCATCTGGAGCGTGGGCATGCCGAAAGCCGCGGTCTTCCCCGTGCCGGTCCGCGCTTGCCCCAATACATCCTTGCCTTCGAGAACCAGGGGAATGAGCGCTTCCTGGATCGGAGAGGGCGCTTCGAATCCCATCAACTGGACGGCCTTGAGGATTGGTGTCTCGAGTCCTAAGTCGGCGAACGCGTTTGGGAGATCAGAGTGTCGGTGCATGGTGCTCCAAAGTGGGAGACGGTTGAGGCCGCCCCCTGTTGAATTCCTCATCCTACTACGCCGGTTCCGCTAAGACAAGGCGCTAGATTACCTCGCCATTGCCTCCTATCGGACGAAATGCCCTGCTGCTGCTGGAGTTTGGCCTGGGGCCCTGACAGGCCTATCGTCTGGTAGGAGGGGATACCATGGGGGAAGAGCTTAGACCCGACTTTTTCAAGTCGGATGTGGACCGTACATCGTTGTCCGAGCGAAGCCAACGCCGGGCAGCCAGTCGACGAATTCTCCGTGACATGATCAAGATCGAGGTCGAAGAGAGACCGCTGAACTGGCTTCAGAGGCGAGAGTTAATCCTCTTTTCCCAGAGCCTGGGAATCGACGCATTCGAAGCCCGACTGATCATCCGTGCCGTCGAGTACGAGTGCGGACACGCCGTCCCCGCCGCGATGGCGGATGTGGAGACGCCTGTCGAGAAGGCCTACCTCACTCCCTCAGAAACCGCCTCACCCTTCCTCCGGTTCATCACGGTCGTGCTATCGGTCATCCTGATCGATGCTGTCATTCTGAGGCTGCTCTTTGAACTTGCCAGCCGATAGTGCAGTTCTCGCGTGTCTGTCGCTTCGGCACGGGCGTCTTGCCCGTGAATCCACCGCCGAGAGGGCGGTGCCACAGGCGCATCCATCCGTGAACTGCGCTAGCCGGGGTGGCATGGGTTAGCGCAGCCGCGTTGAGCGGCGGAGCTTACCTGTGGAAAGAGACATCGAGTGAACACACGGTTCATGAGTGGTGCCACCTGACCGGACGTGGAATATCACGGGGCCGCTTGTTGGGGTAGTGTGATCGGCGTCGGCTGTTCGAGTCGGAATCGGTCCGAAGGCATGCGGCCGTCCTCGATCATCTCCTCATAAGTACAAGCCATTACGATCTGCTCTTCGCCCCGACCCGTGTTGGCCAGCAACGCCCAGCCGCGAAGAAGAAACCTATCCTGATCGATCCAAACGCGGAGGATCCGATTCGATTCCTGGCCGAGCCCTCTTCTTGAAATGACGTAGCAGGGGCGTTCGGCTCGCCAGGCGATGCCCTCCATCCGCCAGTCCCGTCCGAAGCCGGACCTGCCACTCGAAAAGGCAATAAGACCCTTGGACGATATCGAGGGAAGCAGAAAGGGCACACCGTCGGACAAGAGGTATGCCGCTGTCTCTTGAGGTGTGCGTGTGAAGTTTCGGTGCTTGCGATACCGGCCGTTTTTTGCGTCGTACGACCACCAGTGACTGCCGGAGATGATCGCGACGTCCATGCCGATTTGGACACGACATCGGTCAGGTTTGGCGAAATCCCAACTGATTAACTCGACGCGCCGCGGCATGTGACGATTGTCCTGCAGGGTTCCCTTCGCTTGTAGTGTTTCGAGTTTTTGATGAGAAGCAACACATCGTTCGAGAATATCGCGAACTGAAACCGTCGCTGATCCGGAGGGTTCGGTGAAGTGCTCGCGGATGGAGGCGCAACCTGTCGGGAATAGCAAGCCGACGATGCAGGTCAAACAACAAACAACGAGCATCCCAGACCGATTGGCGCGTGCAAGAGACATTGTCACTCCCGCCGAATCACCATTCCCATTGCGTTGAAAGCCCCTCCGACAACGGGCCTATCAACACTCTACCCCCGCTCGTTCCCGCAAGCAACGTTTTAGATGTAGATGATTCAGGCACTGGAACATTTTGGGCGTCGCCTGGTTGGCCGGATATCCTTGTCCGATCACCGGCGATATGTCGTCAGAGACGCTCGCTGATCAAAGTGTCCGAACAGTGAACCCCACACATTATCGGTCCGACTGTCGCACCATGTCGCCCGAGTCGAAGGGCAATGCTTGTCACGACAATTCGCCATGCTGAAAGTTTTGACTCGGTCGTTCGCGCCAAGTGCAAGATGCGATATAATCTCCCCAGGTGTGGGAGGTGGATGGCGTTGAGGTGGAGCCGGAGGCTCCTTGTATCGCAGGTCTTTCGCGAGTCAAGACAACCACGCACGGCGGCATTCGCAAGTGATACCGAAGAAACTCTACACCAAAGTTCAAACCGAACTCCAGTCGCACCTTTCCACCACCTTCGGTGAAGCCACCGTTCAGATCGGCGACAACATTCACTACAAAGGCACGAACCTCGTCATTACAAGTCCCCTCTTCAAAGGGCTCCTGCCTGAGCAGCGGTTTCATCACGTTGTTCGGGCAATCCCGCCGGAGTTCTACGATCGCTATCTGCAAAACGGTGTCGTCTGGTTCGAACTGGCGCCGGGCGAATCCGCCAAGGACCTAATGAAGATGCCGCGATCAGAGGATATCGCCGACCGCGAAGCCCAGATTGTGAAGCGGTTGGAGGATGTCCGCTTTGCTCGAAAGCTCGCTTCCAAGCTCGGCAAGAAGAATCAGAAAGCCAGCGTCACCAGTTTTCCGGAATCTCGCCGGATCCTGACCAAGGCTGGTTTAAGTGAAGAGGAAGTCACGTCGGCCTGTTTGCTTCTCATCCGGCACGGCGCGTTCTGCGACGCGCAGGTCGTTGCGGAAGTTTTACCCAAGATAGCTGTTTAGAGCATTATACGTATGCCGGTGCCATAGAAACCGGAAACCAGTTCACCCTAAAAACAAGGGTTGACGCACCACTCCCATTCGATCGCCGCCGCGACCTATGCAACGAAGAAGGGGGATGGTAGACCACACCGTTTTTTGCAGCGCTAGCGCGACTCAGGTCGTCAAGCCGCCACTGAAGAACAGTTGGAATGGAAGAAGCATGATGCTTTGGAGGTTCGCGAAGGTGGTGGCAGGAATCGCGTTGCCCACGTTGGCGAACACTTGCCGGGTAAAGGTGTCACACTGCGCAAGTTGGAAAACCGGTGCGGCGGCCATGAAGATCGCCAATTTCCGGGCCCACTTGTAATGACGATAGCTAAGCTTGGTCATGCCGGGTCTCTCGTTCGTGGATGGCTCCTGTGGCTCAATGCCCTGTGTGTGGTCGGCCCGTGTTTCGCCTATCCGGTGAAGAAGGGTTGAGGGTTTGCACCCAAGAGAGTCTGCAACACGTCCGCCGACGGGAAGGTCTGGAGGAGCACTTGCGAGATCGAACCGACGAACAGATTAAACGTAGAGCTGGCCATCTGGTTCAAGAACACGCCGCCGAGGCCGGTCAGCCCGGTCGCGTCGCAAGTTCCCGTCGCCTGAAGGATCGGCAGCGCCGCGATCGGCACCAGCAGACGCCTACTCCATTTGTGAGCACGCTTGATCATCAGAACTCTCCGTGGCGGCGAAAAATCAAGCCGTCCGGCCCCACCTTGGGACCATCGCCTGTGGCCGACCCTAGCCGGACTGAACGGCAACGTCGGGAGTGTACTAGGCAGGGCCCCGGAACGCAACCGGAGCGAATGGCACGGTCAAACTTCGTTTGGAGCGATTTGCCGAGGGTGGCGGGCCTCCCTGCAAATCTCCCAAGCTTCGGCTTGACCGTGCCAACCGACCCGGCCTCGCAAAAAGGCGGCACGAATTCACTGCCCATGCCCCTCCTTTTGTGCGTTTCACGCTCGCTTGTGGCACCGGCGTCTCGCCGGTGAGGTAACGGAGCCCAGCCTCCTTGCTTCCACCGGCGAGACGCCGGTGCCACAAACAGTCATTCACAGGCCAAGCCCATAGGCGATTCCCGAGGAAGACTTGGCTGCCTACAATCCCTCACCATGGAGCCCTTTGCCGACGCCAACCGCCGCCGCCGTATTCGCCGCAAGCTCCTCACCTGGTATGACCACCACAAACGCGATCTGCCTTGGCGGCGAACTCACGACCCCTACGCCATCTGGCTCAGCGAGGCGATGCTGCAACAGACCCAGGTCGCCACGGTGATCCCCTATTACGAACGGTTCCTC
>CAZTAR010000375.1:0-4695 GCA_964611695.1 uncultured Planctomycetaceae bacterium
TCCCGCGCCTTGACACGAAAACGCTCATAGAAGCCGCGACCGTGAGGGAGCGGTCCTCTCGCGAATGGGAGGGCCTTCTCCATTTGAGCAGTTGAGTAGGTCGGGTCCGCAGACCCGACAATTCATGAACACGTCACAGACATTTGTGTCGGGTCTGCGGACCCGACCTACATGACTTTTCTATATGAGCAGTGACCGCTAGCTGACACGTGCGGCTCTGTTCAGAGGCTGACCGCTTGCTGTTTCGATCGAACCTGTCCAGAGGACGCAGCTTCGAGGTGATTGGGCGTGGTGCTCGACGGGGCGAAGAGGACGAAGGCGGCGATGACCAATCCCGCGGCCATCAATAAGAAGATGGGACGCAATGTGGGGTCGAGGAAGAGTTTGATCAGTCCTTGATCATTGGCCCAATGCTCGACGGTGAGCGTCCACGTCGGGAAGTGGTCGGGAAGATGCAGGCTGTTGGCGGCGCGGTGTTGTTCCTCTGGAGGATCGATCGGCTGTTTCGCGTAACCAACGGGGAGGACCGGCAAGACAACCTCGCCCGGCTTGTGGTAGTGGAGGTCGAGAACGGCGAGGCGTTCGTTCATGAGGGGGTCGTTCTTGAAGGCATTGGTAAGCTGATCCTGAATTTCCAATTCGCGTTCCAATGACGCGACGGTTTTCGTCAGATGCGTTTCTTCGGCGAGGAGATTGCAATAATCTCGGAGGATCGGGAGGAGCGTCGTGGGCGCATAAAGCACGAAGGCCAACATCGTCAACAGGAGGAACATGAGCCGGTGTCCCAACGGAGAGGAGACGCCGGTGTTGGGTGAGGGTGGTCCGGCTTCCGGAGAGATTGTGCTTTCGTCGAGAGTGGTTGATCCTGTGTCGGGAGGGGCCGACTCTGCGTCTGGAGGGGTTGAGCCGGTGTTGTTGTGCGGGCTTTTCTCAGGAAGTTCGGATGAGTCCGGCACGACAGCGAGTCCTTTTCAGGAAGACCGGTTGGCTGGGGCATTTTGCATGCGTGGTCGCGGCCGACGCCCCTGTCGGCCGAGGCAAACAACCCACGTTCCTTGTCGGCCACAGGGGGTCGACGCTACGCACGGGTGCCACTGGCGGCTTGTCCGCCAGTGTGTCTGGCGCTTGCGCGGTCGTTGACGGTTTGTCCGCCAGTGCATCGGGCATTTGCGCGGTCACTGGCGGGCCAGCCGCCAGTGGCACCGGAGCGTTCTTGTATGCTGCGGGCTACCCCCCGGCCAAGGCCGGGGGCTCCTGAGTCTGCCTGCTCGGGGCTCAGCCTTTGTTCCACAACGTCCCGCCATAGACCGCCTGATCGCCGAGGTGTTCCTCGATCCTCAACAACTGGTTGTACTTGGCGATGCGGTCGGTTCGCGATGCGCTGCCGGTCTTGATCTGGCCGGCATTCGTTGCGACCGCCACATCGGCAATGGTGGTGTCCTCGGATTCGCCGCTACGGTGGCTGACGACCGCCGTCCAGCCGTTTCGCATCGCCATGTTAATGGCGTTGAGGGTCTCGGTGAGGGTGCCGATCTGGTTCAGCTTGATCAAGATGCTGTTGGCGGCCTTCTTCTCGATTGCCGTCTTGAGGCGTTCGGTGTTGGTGACGAGAAGGTCGTCGCCGACAATCTGGACGGTGTCACCGATCTTGGCAGTGAGGTTGACCCAGCCATCCCAGTCGTCTTCGGCGAGGCCGTCCTCGAGCGATCGGATCGGCCACTGTTTGCACTTCTCGACCCAATATTCAGCAAGCTCGGCCGACCCAATGGTCTTGTCGGGATTGCTGTTGAAGAATTTGTATTTGTTGGAGGCGCCGGCCTCGTTGGCCAACTCGCTGGCGGCGGGATCGAGTGCGAAGAAGACCTGTTCGCCAAGCCGGTAACCGGCCTTTTCGACTGCGGTGGCGATGATCTCGAATGCCTCGTCGTTCGATTTGAGGTTGGGCGCGTATCCCCCCTCGTCACCGACAGCGGTGTTATGGCCCTTGCTTTTGAGAACCTTCTTGAGTGTGTGGAAAATCTCCGCACCCCAACGCAGCGCCTCCTTAAACGACGGCGCGCCCCAGGGCTGGATCATGAACTCCTGGAAGTCCACAGTGCTGTCGGCGTGTTTGCCGCCGTTGAGGATATTCATCATCGGCACGGGCAATACGTTGGCGCCGCATCCGCCGAGGTACCGGAAGAGTGGCAGGCCGCAGGATTCGGCGGCGGCCCTTGCCGCGGCGAGGGAGACGGAGAGCACGGCGTTAGCGCCGAGATTGGCCTTGTTGGGTGTGCCATCCAGTTCGATCATGGCGGCGTCGAGCTGTTCCTGATCCGTGGCGTCGAGGCCGATGACGCACTCGGCAATCTTGGTGTTGACATTCTCGACGGCGGTGAGGGTGCCCTTGCCGAGGTAGCGTCCCTTGTCGCCGTCCCGGAGTTCGACGGCCTCATGTTCACCGGTGGAAGCTCCACTGGGAACGATGGCCTGGCCGCTGGAGCCGTCCGCAAGAACTACGATGGCTTCGACCGTGGGGTTCCCACGGGAATCGAGGACTTCACGACCTTGGACATGGATGATTTCACTGGTCATTGTGGTAGCTTCCGGGTTCGGAGTTAAGGTCTTCTAGTAATCAAGTAGCCGCTGATAAGAAGGTTACAGGTCTATCGGCTGTCCGGCGGGGGGGGCTGAATGTCGGGCAGTTCAATCAGTGTCGAAAGTTCGATTGCGGTGTCACAAGCTTGATTCCAGTATTCGTTGGGTTGCACGGGCGGATTCACCGTCCCCTGGAGCAAACTGTGCGGGGCACCCCTTGATCAATATGTGCCAGTCCGGAAAGGCGGTCTGGTGGGCTCATGTCAAAGAGCTATTTCAGGAAGCGCCAAACGATGCCAAGTCTAATGTGGCACCGCCGTCTCGGCGGTGAAAACACAGGCGAGACGCCTGTGCCACAGTTTTGAGATAGCTTCCTTCAGTTCATGGATGGCTTCCTAATGTTACGGTTCGGTCAGGTCAATCGATGGGGCGGTAGAAGTAGTCTCGTTTTTGCGGCCGGAAGCCTGCATCGGCAATGAGGCGTCGGATTTGGTCTTCGTTGATGCTAAACGTGGTTCCCGCGGCACTGACGACGTTTTCCTCCATCATGACCGAACCCATGTCATTGGCGCCGAAGAAGAGAGCGAGTTGGCCGATCTTAGGCCCCATGGTCACCCAACTCGACTGGAGGTTCGGGATGTTATCGAGGGCTAGGCGGCTGAGGGCGAGCATCGTCAGGTATTCGTGGCCGTCGGCGAGGAGAAGATGGTTGCCGTCGTTAATCGGCTTTTCTGAATTGCGAATACCGAATGGCGAATGGCGAATTGGGGATTCCGGATCGAGATCGGCGTCCCCGCAGGCAGGCCTTTCGGCGTTCCGGCATTTTGGTTTTTCGGCTATTTGGCCTTTCGGCGTTTCAATCGGCAGTTGCTTCATGCGGCCGAGCGGGGTGCCAGCGGGTTGGAAGGGCCAGCAGATGAAAGCGCCGAAGCCGCCGCCGTTGTTCCTGGCGACGGATTCGTCTTGAAGGTCGCGGAGTCGCTCAAGGTGTTCGAATCGCTCGTCGAGTGTTTCGACGTGTCCGAACATCATGGTGCAGCTTGTTCTCATGCCGAGGATGTGACATTGCCGCATGACGTCGAGCCACTGGGCGGTGTCGGTCTTACCGACGCTGATCTTCTTCCGGACCCGGTCCGAGAGGATTTCGGCCCCTCCCCCCGGCACACTTTCAAGCCCGGCCTCCTGCAATCTGGCGAGTATGTCTGGGACCGACATGCTGAATCGCTGGTGGAAGGCGAAGATTTCCGGGGGACTGAAGGCATGGACGTGGACCTGGGGGTAGTGGCGTTTGATGAAACGCATCAGGTCGAGATACCAGTCAAAGGGGAGTCCAACCTTGCCGTCAGCGGGGACCAAGCCGCCCTGCATGAGAAGCTGTGTCCCGCCGATTGCCAGCAATTCCTCGATCTTTTGGCCGACCTGTTCGAATGTCAGGGTGTAGCCTGGCGGAAGAACCGGCCGGGCGGAAGGCATGTCCGGAGGGTCGGCCTTGAAATTGCAGAAAGTGCAGCGGGCCGTACACCAGTTGGCGTAGTTTATGTTGCGGTCGACAACGTAAGTGCGGTAATCCTCAGGGTGGAGCCGATCGCTCATTTCAGAGGCGCGCTGGCCAAGTCCGTGCAGGGGTTCGTCGAAGTAGAGGTCGCGCAACTCTTTTGCCGTGAGTCGGTGGGTGTCAGGGGCAGGGTTGGCGGCTGGCTGGGTCATGGCAATAGCGCGTGGCCTTCGGCGAGTTGGAAGAACCGCCGTATGGCCGTCCTCATGTCTCCGGTGAGGGTATATCGCATGACGTCCCGGAGGTACGTGACTGCTGTTTGAGGGGGCCAACCGTGCTGTTCGGCCTCTTCAAGGGCGATCTTCTCCGCAGCGGCAACGCCGATGTCGCGGGCAGCCTGGAGCACGGGAGCGAGTTCTCCGGCGAGATTCGCCTCCTTGCGAGCATACCAAGCCGCGAAGACGAAAGGCAGGCCGGTGAGGTGTTTCCAGGCCGCGCCAAGATCGACCTCGAAACCGTAACCGGTGGGGGCGGCGGAAACGACTTTGTCACCAATCAGAAGGACGGCTTCAGTACCGCTGGAACGGTCTTTTGCCCTAGCCAAACTGTGGCACCGGCGTCTC
>CAZTAR010000376.1:0-4683 GCA_964611695.1 uncultured Planctomycetaceae bacterium
CACGCAACGGGCTTTCATAGAAGAGCCGCGCGCGTGAGCAAGCGGTCAGCGTTCGCATCCTGAGGGTTCTTCCGGCGAACGCCTACCGCTTGCTGACGCGCGCAGCTCTGACAGCCGCCCGCGCCAGGCCGTCTATTACGTCATGGAGATCGCCGACCACGCCGGCGGTTCACAGCCGCACCATCCACACGATTATGAGCCGCTGACACTCGCCACGCTGCTGCGTCGAAAAGGCCGCATGCCGGTCTGGCAGGTCGTTGAACATGCGTCGGCTTTGCTCGACGCCATCGATCACATGCACAAAGCAGGCCTGCACCACAGCGACGTCAAACCGGCAAACTGCCTGTTCGCCGACGACGTGCTGAAGCTCGCCGACATGGGCCTGACAGCTTCGGACGACTCGACCGAAGCGATCGGTACTCTCGATTATATGCCGCCTGTGCCCACGCCGCGCAGGCCCGACGACCTCTACGCACTCGGCAAGTTGATGTACGTTATGACCACCGGCCAAGCGGCCGCGGACTTCCCCGACTGGCCCGCCGACCTCGATTCCGCCGGCGATGAGAAACGCGGCATGCCGCCGGAGCCTCACCTGGGCGCGTTGCGTGAGTTGATCAATGCCCTATGCCACCCGAGCGTGGACAAACGCCTGACCGACATCCGCGAACTGCGCCACCGGCTCGCCCCCCTGGCATTGCCGCCGCCCAGTCCCGCGATATCAAGTGGACGGATAATGCTGTTGGTGGGCCTCGCCGTCACCGCTGGCTTCTTCACCGGCGCCTGGACGGCAACGCAGTGGAACAAGCCGGAAGATCCGATGAATCAACTGGTCGGCAAGCATCCATACAATGGGGATGAACAGTGCGAAATCCATAAATGGAATGGTGTGGAATACCGTCTTCAACGCCAACATCGGCCGGGGATTACGTGCCCTCTTCCCTGCGGCGGAACCTTCGTCAATTTTTGGGATATTCAAACCCGGCTGAAGGATGGGCTGCTAGAGGTGAGCGGAGGCTTTCAAATCTACCAGGAGCAAAGCCCCGCTCAGCGCGACATCACGAACCCGCGCGGGATCATCGCTCATGTCTGCGTGTGCGTCGGTGACGAGTTGAGGTTCCTGTATAGCGGGCAGCCAAACGCGGAGCCTGGAACCTACCACAGTTTTGGCTGTCGGGAGGCCACCGGATTCCAACTCAGCGATTTGTTGTTCGATGGAAATGAACCGATCGTAGTTAACTTGGCTGTGTTTGCGAAATACACACAGCTTTCGGCAACTGAAGATTATCGTAATCCCGACTTGCAAGACAGAATGCTCGATACCGCATCCTCAATAGCATGGCTTACCCGCTACGGTGCCGAGGAAGCGGCCCGATTGAGAGCGAAGGAAGTCGACGCCGGCTGAGCCGTGTTCTGTGCACGCGGAAATGTAAACCGAGGCGCGTTCCGTGAACGTGACCGAGCCGTGCTCTGTGAGCACGGTGCACCGCCTTCACAGAAGGCGGCTCGGATCAGAAGTAACTCGCATTACGTTGTTGCACGCTGACGCTTGATGTATTCGAAAGCCCGCTCGAAATACGCTTCATCCCAAACCCACTTCACACTCCCACCGTTCGCCCACCAGCGTTGCCCTTCTTCCAAACCCCATCGTTGTCCTAACGCCTGACCGAGCCACACCTTCAGCCAACGACGAACCGCGTTTCCACTGGCCTCGGTACTGAGAAGCACATGCACATGATCCGCCGCACAAGCGGCGATGTGGTAAGTCCAACCGCCGCGTTGGCACACCTGCAAAACAACCTCTTCGACATACAATCGTTGCTCCGGTGTAAGCCGGACTGGAGGAAACTGCATTCGGGATCGCTCAACCCGCTCCCATGATTCGATGCGTCCAAGGACAGGTTCGCCAGGCGTGTTGTGCCGCCGATCAACAGTCCCCCGCTCGTCGCCATGCAGCCGCGTGCCATAGGTGCCAAAGGTAATGTGATAGGCGAGTGGGCGATCGTTCATGTCTGACATCGTATCGACAACGCTCAATCCCACAAGTATCGAGCCGCGTTCTGTGAACTCGATGCACAACAGAGCCGTGTTCTGTGAACGTTGTGAAAAACAGAGCCGTGTTCTGTGAACACGGAGCACCGGGCTCACAGAGCCCGGCTCGGAAGTGCGGCTCGGAATCGACGCTCGGAAGCCCGGCTCGGCATGTTGGTTTTTTCAAGACACGTGAAAGAAACGTCTCACTCACGGGAATCAGTAACAGCTACACCGGCTGTTTCAGCGAGGAATCGCGAATGGATACAGTGATTCGGAAACTTCCGATCCGCACATTGCGATGAAAGAGAAGAGGAATGCGGTGCACCAACCGAGCCGTGCTCTGTGAGCACGGTGCACCAATGCCACGCGTGGCGGCATTGGGACCTGTATGGACGGGAGGCGGAGCGAAAACCCAGGCCTCCGAAAACAAGGACATGAAAGGAGAGAAGAATCATGCATTGTGTAATAAGAAGGTTAGTCGGGAGTGCCACTGTGGTTATCTTGGGCTTGCTTGCGGCCAACCCAGCTGTTGCCGATTGCTTGCTTCTTGAGACAATCATCTTGGACTCCCACCGAGAGGATCAAGTAACCAACCCGTACGAATCATCAGTAGTGCTGGAAAACGGATCACAGTACTGGTTCATCGCCTACGGGACGTACGGCATGAACTATCTAAACAAGCAGGCAGATCCAGAATGGGCTCAGCAGCTGCCCGATTGGGATTGGGGTGAGCATTATCCTAGCACTAGCCCGCCCTATTACTTTGAAGACATGTACGACATCTACGTAAACGGCGGACCGCCGAACGACTGGGCCGGAAGTGTGGGGGCCGCATGGGATGTCTGCAACGAGAACGACTGGCAACTCAGCCTATTTAGCGACGAGCACACATACCGCTTGGGCTTCGTCGGTGAAGGCGCTACTGCAGATTTCTTCATTGCAGACGCGTATTACGGAGACAATAACGGTACTATAACCTTGGAGATCTGGACCCCCGAACCCGCCACGCTATCGCTCTTGGCGCTTGGCGGTTTGGCGATGTTCCGTCGGCGGCGTGTCCATGCTGGGTGTTGAGGATAGGGTCGTGCTGGAGCGATGAGTCGGCGAGCAAGCCCACGGATTCGGTATTCCACCTTTGGAGCCTTTTGGCAAGCAGAGTGCCTGTTCAAGCCGAGGAAGCTCCTGGAAGCCTGATCCGTGGACGTGTGGTATTTTTGTGGCAAAGTCGCCTTACAGGGGTTGGCATGCGGTGGTGGGAATGGCTATACTACTCGCCCTCCGCTGAAAAAGCTGGCGCGGGTGGGGCCCGATGGGCTCCCAGCGGAGAGGTGACTGCGGTTCATCGTGCCGCCGAGAGAGCATGAGCTCATGGTAGCTTCCCCCACACGCCACTACGTTAGAAACATCTTCGATACCGTTCGGACGATCGCGATCGGCATGCGCATTACCCTGCGATACTGCTTCGCGAAGACGATCACGGTGCAGTATCCCGATATGCCGCCACTTCTTCAGCCGCGATACCGGGGCTTCCACTGGTTCGAGGCGGAGAAGTGCATCGCCTGTGACTCGTGCGCGAAGGCCTGCCCGGTGGACTGCATCTATATCGAGAAGTCTGCGGCCCGGAAAGTGGACAAGGAGTCGGGTCTTGCCCTGGGCGGCGCGTTGGAGCGGTATGCGATCGATTACTCCAAGTGCCTCTTCTGCGGGCTATGCACCACTCCATGCCCGACAGACTGTATCCATATGGGCGACAATCACGACCACAGCGTTTATACCCGTGGGGACGTGATCGTGGAGTTTACGGCGTTGGCGAGAGAGGGTCGGCAGACGCGGGAGCCTTATTGGGCGCAGAAGCCGAATCTTCCCGAGTGGGCGGTCGAGACGAAGACACGATGGCAGAAGCGGGCGGAACCGGTTCGCGAGGCCATGTTGCGGACCCTTGAGCCCACGGAAATACCCAAGAAAAAGAAACCGGCACCGAAGGCCGAGGGGGCCTCTGATGGTGAAGCGACTGCGGGTCCCGCGAAAGAATGACGCGAGGGAGTCGGATAGATCATGAGCGACGGTGGTTCAATCGTTGTCGGCCTGTTGATTTTCGCGCTGGGTGGCCTGGGTGTCGCTCTGGGCGGGTTGGTCATCGGAGCGATCGTTCGGAGGAAGCTGCACCACCCCGAGAAGGCGGTGACGTACGAGTGCGGCGAACCGACGATCGGGACCGCAAACGTGCAGTTTGACCTTCGTTTCTACGTCGTCGCGTTGGTGTTTCTGATTTTCGATATCGAGATCGCGCTGTTTTATCCATGGGCGGTGGTCTACAGGGAAGCGGGTATCGCGGCGTTGTGGGACATGCTCTTCTTCTTCGGCGTGATCGTGGTCGGTTTTTTGTACCTGTGGCGTTTTGGTTACTTGAACTGGGTTCGCGCGACGAAGGCATGAGCCTCTGCCGCCGCCACGTGGCGGTGGGCACGGCGCCGCGTTCTGGAATGAAACGATGAGCTGGATAGAGAACCGGTTCGAGGATGGCGTGATCATCACGTCGCTCGATTGGGCGATCAACTGGGGTCGGCGATCGAGCATCTGGCCCATGACCTTCGGCTTGGCGTGCTGCGCGATCGAGATGATGGCGGTCGGCGCGGGTCGGTACGACCTGGA
>CAZTAR010000377.1:0-4677 GCA_964611695.1 uncultured Planctomycetaceae bacterium
CCGTGTCGGCCGTCGATGACCAACGGTTTGCCACGGCCGACAGGGGCGTCGGCCGCTACAGGTGCGTGCAAAACGCTCTAAACCCTGTCGTCCATCGCAAGCGGGACATTCAGGAATGTGCGCTCAGCAAGCCTCCGGATCATCGTACGGCTCGTGCAACCGTTTGACGATCTCCGACCGAATCGTCCCCACCTTGACGTCCAACTCTGAAAGGGCCGTGTGGGCCACGCTTCCCTCCTCGCGAGCCAACGCCAACAGAAGGTGCTCCGCGTTCACAACCTTACTCTCGAGTTGCCGAGCCTCTTCAATCGCCGCGGCCATCACGTTGCGAAAATGGGGGGAGCCAGGCAGGCGACCAAAAACCCATGTGTCTTCGAGGCTGTTTTTGATTAATCGGTCGACGACGCCTTTGATCTTCGGCAGGTCGGCGCCCAACGCGTGTAAGATTTCCACGGCCCGGCCCGTTCCCTCGTCGAGAATCGCCAGAAGCAGATGTTCCGTGCCGACGTAATCCTGGCCATAGTCGCGAGCGATGCGCTGCGACGCCTTGATGACTCTACCCATTCGTTGCGTCAGTTTTTCGTACATGGATGTCCGTGCGATTACCTTACCAACAGCTTCACCCCTCGGCGAGCGACGCTGCGCCTCCTCCCGCGCCAGCCTCCGAATCCTCTCGCCGGGCAGACCGTTCATCGATCGGAATCAACCGGCTGCTTCTGGGGCGGCTGGCTTCCAACCTCGGCATCTGGGACGACGTTCGTCTTCAGGCAGTTATAACCCAGGCTGATTACGGCCACAAGGACGGTGAACATCAAGGTGATTCGCAGGATCTTCAGCCGATTCGCAACTTCCCGGTCGCGCCATTCACCGAGTCTCTTGTCGATCTCGTCAAGTTTTGAATCGATGCGGTCTTCAATCTCGTCGAGTTTGACGCGGATATAGTCGTCGGCCGCACCGCGCAGGCGGTTTGCCAACCCACCCACAACACCCCGGTCCTCGATCTGCTGCTTCAGGGATTCGGAAGACGCGACACTCTTCGCCGCCCCTTGCTCCTCCGGCAAGAACTGGTACGCCTCATCCTTCTCGCCCGACTGCGATCTCTCAACCAACCAACTGACGACCGTGCCCGCGAGATGGCGACGCTTCCTGCCCAACCGTTTCCAGAAACCGTCTTGCTTGTGCAGTTCGGCGATCATGTCCTCTGTATTTCCCAGCGCCCCGGCGGAAACGCCACGCAGCCGTGCCAGTGTCACGAGCCCGGCATTCGAGAGGCTCTGATAGTTCGTGCTACGGACCTGGGCAATCTGACGAGCCAATTCCTCCTTGGCTGCCGACTTGCGAACAGGCAACCTGGCCCACACGATGATGTCGAGTAGCGCGCCACGGTCCAATTCGATCAGCAGCGCCTGCCGCTCTCGAATGCGCTCTACCCATTCATCTTTCGATGCCGTGCTGGGAAGTTCCAATCCCAGCTCATTGCCGTAGTGACGCAGTTCGTCCAACGGCAAACCGCTGATCACACGGCTGTCCGATCGCGGATTCGATGGCGAATCTTGTGACATTCCACCTCTCAGAATCTCAACGTCCCCGGGCCTAATGGTCTCGCGAGTATTTCACGAGCCGGTGTGCCTGCCAACCAACAAAGGCGCCATGGTTGCCCACAACACCCGCCATGTGACCTGGTACTGCATCCAACAAGGCAGCATCGGCCCATCTTCGGTGAGTTCACTCCACGATGCAACTTCGCTGCCCCGGAAGCGTGGAGACTGCCGATATTTCCCCGACAGGAGCGTGCACGAATCGTGAACGAGCGAAGCAAAACCAACAAAGACGAATCGGTTAGGGTCATCGCCTCGGAGCCGGACGGAAAGTTATCGGACGTCAACAAGAGGCCTCCGATGTCGATCCCGCCCATGGATGCCACTTCGGACGAATCTTCCGAGGCTCCGGACGGTGAACGTTCCTCCCGTCGGGCATTCCTCGGCAAGACCGCGCGCAAACTTGCTTACGCCGCGCCCGTCATGTTGTTGTTCAAACCGAAGCAGGCCGTCGCCGCATCTCAGGGCGGCAGCCTCATCACACCTGGGCCCTAGTCGATGAATGTGGCAATCCATAATCCCAAAACTGCGGGCACGCCGAAGCGGCGGGGCGGTGTGATGCTCTACCCTCTCGACGAAGAGGCCGTCGTTTATGACATGGCACACGATGTGGTCCACTATCTCAACGCGACGGCCCGTTTCATCTGGGAACGATGCGATGGTCGCAGAACCATCCTTGACATTGCGGACGAACTCAACGAGGTCTTCGACCTTGACGGAAGTGGCGGGGCCTCTGCCGACGAGATTGTGGCCGACGTGCGGAATACGCTGGCCAACCTGTCCGGCAATGGGTTGATTGAACGTACCGGACTGTGAACGAATGACGCAACTGACATTGTCCTTGACGGCAAGCAACACCGACCGCCGCGGTGACGTGGCGACCGCTTATTCCCCGGGAGTGCGTTGCCGGCACTATCGCATCGGGCCGGTCCCCGTGAGTATTCACTCGGATGTTCCAGGCGCCTTGGAAGCGTATCACACTCTGTATCGAACTTATGAAGTCGCCGCGCCGTTTCCGGAGTCGCTTCGGATCGAAGTCGTGGCGAAGCGGTCGCATCGTACCGGCCGGCGTTACTATTACATTCGCGGCGGCGGCGAAGAAGAGTTCATCGTCAGGCGCAAGGACCGAATCCTGCCGCATGTCGAAGCGACGATTAACCTGCTCATCGCGAGATATCTTCCCGACTACCTGCAAATACATGCATCCGTCGTGTGCCGCGACGGCGCCGCGGTTGTATTCCCCGGCAAACCTGGCGCCGGCAAGACAACCTTGGCGGCCGCGCTACTCGCGAGAGGTTGGTCCTATGCCACCGACGAGTTCGCCCTGATCGAGCCACGAACGCGGCTGCTCGTTCCCTACCCCAAGGCGCTCAGTATCAAGGATGGATCACTGGCAATCCTCACGGCCATGGGGCTACCGATTGACGCACAGCGAATCTACACAACAGACAAGAAGGGCCGCATCCGATGTCTCGATCCGTTGAGCGTGCGACCTGACGCTGTCGCGGAGGAGTGTCCTGTTCGCATGGTTGTCCTTCCCGAGTTTACGCCGGAGGGCGCTCCAACCATCGAGCCGATTTCGCGAGCACAAGCGGTCTTCGAGATGACGCGCTGCTGTTTCAACTTCTTGAAGTTCCGCACTCGGGCCGTGGAGCTGCTCGCCGATGTCGTTCGGCACGCCCGATGCTATCGAATGCGGACCGGCGATCTGACAAGGTCCTGCGAGCTTGTGGAAACACTGTTTTCGTAGCCCCGTAGCGTCGGCCCCCTGTGGCCGACGAGGAGAACAAGTGTGTCTCCAATTGTGGGGTGCCATGCTTTCAGGCGACGCAGTCGCGGGTAGGCATGCTCGAATGTCAAGAAGACATGCCTACCCGTCCCGCTCGCGCGGGCCGTGAAGGCATGGCGCCCGGCATGACTCACAGAAGTTCACGGCGTTGCATGGTGCCCGGCGTTGGTCGCTACAGGGAAACTCATGCTGATGCCGCGAGATAGCGAGGAGAGGCCTGACGTGTCACAAACTGACCATTCCCGCCCGACCGGACGCCTCGACACCCTTCTTGCGGGCCTTCTGACAGAACGACCGAGCCCCATCGCGCAACAAGTTGAACAAGCCGGGCTCTGGGAACACGTCGCTTCGCACGCGTGGCAAACGCGCATCGGCGGTCTGCTCATTCATCACCTCCGCAAGCACGGCATCGAGCCGCCTATCTCCGCCGCGAGGCAACTCGACGCCTATCGCGAGCACGTCAGCGCGGCCAATGGTTATCGCATCGAGCGCGTCCGTCCGATTCTCGAAACGTTCGCCTCGAAAAGCGTGCCGTTTCTCGTGCTCAAAGGCGCGGCTCTGAATGCCACGCTTTATGACGAACCGGGCTTGCGGCCGATGGTCGATGTCGACGTTATCATTCGACCTCGCGATGCCGAACGGGTCGACCGACTGATGCTTCGCTGCGGCTGTTCGCCTGGGCCTGAGCTTTTGCGGGAAGATTTTTACCCGCGCTTCCACTGCGAGCGGGAATACCTGACGCCTCACGCGCCTCCCGTCAAGATCGACTTGCACGTTCGGCCGTTTCGACCGTTGCGTTATGGCAGGACCGTTCCCGAAGACGCGATGTGGACAGGCGCGCAGACTGTCACCCTGGACGGGCGTCACGTGCGGATTCCGAGTGCGGAGAACATGCTGATCCACCTCGGCGTGCATGCCGCCTGTCACGGCCTGCGGGAGCTGCGATGGTTGTACGACATCAAGGCGTGGATCGAACGTTTCGGGGACCAGATCGACTGGGATGAACTCGTCGAACGGTGCCGGCGATGGAATGTCGATCTGCCGATGTGGCGTGCCCTCTACGCGGTGATGCTGACGTTCGGCGAGCATGACTCAACCCTGGCACATGCACTCGGCGGCCTGGCCCGACGGACGGCGCTGGGCGACAGGTTGGCACTTTGGCAAGCACCCTTCGGCGAGAAGCGGCCTGTCTGCGATGTTGCCGTCAACTTTTTCTGCACACCCGGCCTGAGGTTCCGGCTCGAGTATCTCAAGTCGGCACTGCTTCCCGGTCCCGGGCATATGGGACAG
>CAZTAR010000378.1:0-4666 GCA_964611695.1 uncultured Planctomycetaceae bacterium
TGTTGGTGACGACGGTGTACTTGACCGTGCCTTTGAGGCCTTCCTTGTTGACTTCCTCGACGCCGTCGATCTGGGAGAGGGCCTTCTTGATTTGAATCGCCTGTTTGACGTCGGTGACGTTTCGCACCTCGACGATGATGTCGCCACCGCCGCCCATCGTGCCACGGGTCCAGGCTTCGAGAAGGTCAAACACGCTCGCGTCCGCGAGGAGTCCGCCGCTCTTCTCGAGCGCCTTTCGGCCGCCTGGAGGGCCTGCGACGCGTGAGCCGCCACGGGTTCCGACCATGGTGTTCGAGAAGATGGCGTCGGCGGTTTCGGTCCAGAAGCCCTGGATCGTGACATCGGTCTCCCACATGCAGAGGTCGATGCCGGCGGCCGTGGTCCGCTGCGGGCCGGACGCCCTGGACTGGCCCTTGATGTAGATCGCGGCGCCGTAGCTGCTGGCGAGGGCCTTGAGTGAGGCGGTGTCATCTTCGGCGGCGGCGATCTCGGCCTTCTTGCGGTCGATCTCTTTCATCTGCCCGGGGTTGACGAGTTTGAAGCCGAGCTTGAGGAGTTTTCGTTCGATCCGGGTGCCGAGGATGCTGGACCGTTGGACGATCTCGCGGCTGCCTTCGGGTCGTTCGAGGTCGTGGATGACCTCGGTGAAGATGATCATGATCTTGGGTCGGCCGAGTTGCTTGAGGAGGATCGCGACTTCTCCCCAGGTGGCGTCGATCAGTTTCTTGCTGACCTTGGCCTCGATCTCGACGGTATAGATGCCCTGGCTCTCCCCACCGCTGAGCACTTTGTAATCCTTGACTAAGCCCGTTGCCCTGGAGAGGACGATGTCGTATTCCAAGGCGAAGTCCTTGGTCTGGGACTTGCTCATGATCTCATTCTTGCCGCCTTTTTCGAGGGCGTTTCGCAGGGCGTCCTTGACGGCGGCATCCTTGTCGATGCCTTGGCCCCTGACCTTGACGACGACGACATCGTCGTCGGCGGTGACGGCGTCGGCGGCGCAAAGGACGACCGCGCAGGCGATGGCGCAGATGACGATAAGCGGGTGGTGACTGAATGTTCGCTTCATGGGAACTCTCCGGTTGTGTTTATTGTTGAATAAACCTCCTGTGTGGAGTTGGATTCTGCGAGCTATCAGGCTGGGCGTCAAGAGAGAGGCTGAGAATGGGTGGGTTTGTTCCCGGCGGGTGTGCGGTTAGAATACCGGCTGTCGTTAGCAGCAGGAGAACGAGCTATGCCGTATGACGAGATCGAGTTTGAGGCTGAGGCCGCCATGGAGAAGGCGGTGGATTTCCTGAAGAAAGAGTACCGGGGAGTCCGCACGGGTCGTGCCTCGCCGGGGCTGTTGGACAACGTGAAGGTGAAAGTGGCGGCCTACGGCGATGCTCCGATGGACCTGAAATCGCTGGCGACGGTGAGCGCGCCGGATGCGACTTTGCTTGTCGTCAAGCCGTTCGATCCGACGACGCTGAAGGAGATCGAGCGGAGCTTGCAAGAGGCTGATTTGGGGATCAACCCTCAGAGCGATGGGAAGGTGATCCGGCTGCCTGTGCCTCCGTTGTCAGGAGAGCGTCGGCGGGAGATCGCCACTCAGGTGAAGAAGATGGGGGAGGCGCAGAAGGTGGTGTTGCGGAACGCCCGACGGGAGGCGATACAGCAGATCGACGCAGAGAAGAAGGCCGGCGATTTGCCTGAGGACGACGCGAAACACGGGCACGAGGAGATGGACAAGCTGACGAAAAAGTACGAGAAGAGCCTTGAGGATTTGATGACGGCCAAGGTGAAGGAAGTGACGGAGTTGTAGTTGCGTCCATATTCAAGCGTGCCACTGGCAGGTCGCCTACCAGTGGCACATTCTTGGGGCCGGGTGGAGCACCTGGCCACAGTTTATTGAAGTTCACAGGGGCGGAGAAACATTCGATCTCCATTCGGAGCCGAGGAGCCCATGGATTGCGATCCATGGGCTTGTTGCGTTTTTCATTGGCCATCCCTAAAGCTCAATGATTGATGGCGTATTCTTAGAGTTCTTCCTCGTCATCATCATCATCTTCGTCGTCGTCATCTTCGTCATCAACAACTCTTACCTTAGTGCTCGTCTTTTCTCCCTTGGCGATTGTCATCGCCTTTTCGAAGCGTGGGTCGTCTCGGATGTTGTCGAGATCCGAATCCGTCTTCATGAGGTTTGCCAGTCCACCTGTGGAGCCGTCTTTCAAGGTGATCGCGTGGAATAGGTACTCAAAGGCTTTGTCGTTCTCGCCAAGTAGCGAGTAGACGCACGCGACGTTGTAGTTTGTCAGTTCGATATCCGCGATCTTGCGGGCCTTGAGGGTGTACTTGAGGGCTTTGTCGTACTTCTTGGCGGCGATGGCCTTGACGGCCTTGTTTGTGAGGCTTCCGACGTCATCATCATCCCGCGCTTCTCCGCGCGAGTGGGTTTGGGCTTGCTTCATGGCGTGCTTGGCCGCCGTTCCGGATAACGCTTCTATCATTGGGGCGTATCGTTCGAGCGCTTTGTTGATGTTTGGCAGGCCAGATAGCGCGACCTTCAAGGTCATTTGGTTGTGTGATTGACCGAGCCCGAACCAGGCGATGGTGTCGGTGCAGAGTTCGACCGCGTGGCCGGCAATCATGGCGGCCATTGGATCCCCGGAATCCACGGCGACTTGGGCCAATCGACCGAGGTGTGCCACACACATGACACTGCTGTCGTTGGGTAGGCGGTCGATCACGTCTGACATGACTTTGTCGGTGAGGAGGGATTTTTCGCGGCTATGGGCTCGGATCGAGGCTTTCATGGCGGTTCGAGTGGCGCCGATGGCAATGCAGTTGTCCAAGCGGCTCAGGTAGATTCTGCCGAATTCGGGGATCATGTAGGCTGTGACGGGCGTGGAGCCGATTTCCATCTCCTTGGGCGGCATGGGCTCTGTTCCCGCGACGAGTCCGGGCAGTGAGAGGAATTGGTCCCAGAGCGCTTCGGATTTGTGCGCGTCGTTGACGGCGAAGACAATGCCGATGTTGGGAATGACGGGAGGGCCGTCATTGCTGATTGGCTTGCTCATTCGGCCGGGGATGACAAAAACGCTGAGTTCCCGGATGTTCCAGAAGATTTCGCGGCCGATGTCGAAACCGGTGACGGCGGTGTTTCCGGCGCTGGATTGGGCGGCGTCCGAGGCGACCTGCGCGAGGGCCGGATTGAGACCAAGTCCGAAGAAGGCCGCGGCGTTTGGTGGGATGCAAGCGAGCGAATCGCGGTTCATCGGGGGCAGTCGCATGAGGTTGTATGCGAGGCTGCGGTGGTCGTCTGCGAGCCGGACCGAGAATTGCATGCCGAGGGCGCCATCATGGATGCCGGTTGTGAAGGTTGCCCATCGCAGGCTGTCGAGGTCGGCGATTGTGTTGGCGGCGGCGAAGTCGCGAAGATCGTGTTCGCTGAGGTTCGCCTTGACGATCTTGAGGACGGCCTGGAGATCGGCGTAGGCGAAGAGGGTGGAGCCGGTTCGCTGTTCGATGGCCTCGGTGAGGTCGTCCCGTGAGGCGAGAGAAGGGATGTCCGGGTCGAGCAGGCGACCGACTGCTCCGTCAACGAGATCGCGCCCGGTTCCGACGATGAAGAGGGCATCGGTGAGGACGCCGGTGATTTGGCCGACCTCGGGCAGGACGGCGCCGAAGGTTGGCAACCCTCGGATTTTTTCCGTTGTCGGGCTGAACTGGAAGGCGGTTTCGAGGACGCCGCGCAGGAGATCGGTGTCGCCATGGTGGATGACCATGACGCCGGAAGGGGGGCCTCCATCAAGATCGAAGTTCGTGATGGCTGCCGCCGCGCCGCCGAAACCGTTGAGGGCGTCAAAGATCGCCGGGCTGATAACGATTTCCTTAGGGATGTGGAAGGGGAGGCTTGACTGGGTGTCGGGCCTCTGTTCGAGGATCTCAGGGATGGTCTTGCCGGTGAGGCCAATCATGCCGGCGAATTTCTCGATGATCTCGCCCGGCCGGTTTAATTCAGCGTAGAAGACTGCATCCTGAGGCATGAGTGAGGAGAAGTTCTCCGCTGCCAGGTGGTCGCGGCAGCGGTTTGCACCGGCTTGAGCGGAAAATCGGACGTCTTCGCTCGGGTCGCCTTTGAGCACTTCTTGGTAAAGGGCTCTGGCGGGGGCGAATTTATCGAGTTCGTGTTCGAGGTAATAGGCCTTGTAGAGATCGTTTGGTGTGCGACCGTCCAGGGCGGCGAATGCCGGAGGAACGCCGATTGCGACGATGAGCAAGGCGACAACGGGGGAGCAAAATCGACTTCGTCGGGACATCGTGAAGACTCCTACATAATATGTTCAAAAATCGCCATCTGAGACTGAGACAAGCATTCCGGTCCGCGGCCCGGCGGACTACGTAGCCAAGGTTCCAGGGCAGGTATTGAGAGATCGGTCCGGAATATTTTCTACATGAGAAAACGGTTTCAGTCGGGAGGTCTCACCGGGATTGCGGCAAAACCGGCTGAAGCGGACATCTGCATGGTTTTGGGATGGTGGCGCCGGCGGAGGTATGGTCTGTTGGGCGCCGAACCGCTTTGGGTAAGGGGAGCGGCTTTTTGAGTGCTGGTATCATTTGGGTGCCACAGGCGGCTTGTCCGCCCGTGCCGGCACTGGCAGCAAGCTGCCAGTGGCACCCCTCT
>CAZTAR010000379.1:0-4660 GCA_964611695.1 uncultured Planctomycetaceae bacterium
GGGCTTTCATAGAAGAGCCGCGCGCGTCAGCAAGCGGTCAGCGTTCGACCTTGTGGGGGGGCGAACAAACGGGTGATCCCCGTCGGCCACGGGGGGCCGACGCTACAGCGGAGCATGCAATCTCAACACTAAAATGCTCTAGTGGTCCCACGCAAGGCTTGTCGGCCCGTCCCGGCACTGGCAGCAAGCTGCCAGAGGCACCCACTGAGCAAAGTGGTCCACTACTTGAATCTCGGGAGACCCTTCCACTAGACCTGGCGTATATTAAGCAATGGTACCGTTGTGGGCTCACAGGGTCTGGAAGTTCTCGGACCTGCAGAGGAAAATGCCTATCTTGAACGGTGGTTTTGCCGACTTAGAGGTAGGCTTTATCGGTTCCACGCCGACCCTGGGAGGGGGCGTTGGATGACGAATCGGGAGTAGGACGCGATGGATTATCTTGTAACGGGCGGGGCGGGTTTTATCGGCTCCCATCTTGTGGAGCGGTTTGTTGGCCGGGGCGAAAGCGTCCGCGTGCTCGACAATTTCGCCACCGGCAAACGCGAGAACATCGCACCGTTTATGGACCGAATCGAACTCGTTGAAGGCGATATTGCCGATCCGGCTATCTGTTCACGGGCGTGTAAGGATGTGCGTGTCGTGTTCCACGAAGCGGCGTTGCCATCGGTGCCGAAGTCGGTGGACGATCCCGTTTCGAGCCATCGAACCAATGCGGACGGCACCTTCAACATGCTCATGGCCGCCCGCGACGCAGGTGTCAAACGGTTCATTTATGCCGCGAGCAGTTCCGCGTATGGGGAATCGCCGAACCTCCCAAAAGTTGAGACGATGAAGACCCAACCGCTGAGCCCTTATGCCGTGCAGAAGCTCTGCGCGGAGGAGTACTGTAGTGTTTTCTACAAGTGCTACGGCCTTCAGACGCTTTCGATTCGGTACTTCAATGTCTTCGGTCCGCGGCAGGATCCGACGAACCAGTATGCGGCGGCGATTCCGGCGTTCGTGACGGCGATCCTCAACGGGGAGCCCCCGACTGTGTACGGGGATGGTGAGCAGACACGCGACTTCACCCACATCGACAACGTGATAGAGGCAAACTTGCTCGCGGCCGAGGCGGAAGAACTCCATGGCGAAATCATCAACGTGGCGTGTGGAGAGCACGTGACCGTCAACGAGATCATCGGCGAGATCAACAACCTGTTGGGCAAGGACGTGCCTGCGAACCATGTTGCCCCGCGTCAGGGTGACATCAAACACTCCTGGGCGGATATCGAACTCGCCGCCAAAGTGATCGGATATAAGCCGATTGTTTCGTTCGCCGAAGGTTTGCGGCGGGCAATTGATTGGTATGCGAAGAATCTGGTGGCATGAGCGTCCCGGCGGTAGACGCAATTGAATCGTGGTACAGGCTCCGACCTGTGATTCCATCGGCGAGATGCCGGCGTCACAGTTGACTTCGCGAACAGACGGGAGGGTGCGGCTTGCAGCACCGAACTCAATGAATGCGTCAGCAAGCGAGCGTTGTATGTTGAGACGCACCTGATGGGGGTGATTCTCAGCCTCAACAATACGGACAGATAAACAGAATGGTAGATATGTATCGAATACGCACTTACACGGTTGTTCCTGCGTTACCTGAATCGCTTCAGCGTCTGCGAGAGTTGGTTTACAACTTATGGTGGAGTTGGAACGCGGATGCGTTGGGGCTGTTTCGCCGTCTGGATCCCGACTTGTGGAACGACGTGGCACAGAATCCCGTTCGGTTTCTCGCGCACCTCTCCCAGAGGCGACTAGACCAGGCCGCTTCCGACAAGGCGTACCTCGCTCAGATGGCACGGGTATTGGAACGTTTCGACGCCTATATGTCGCGCGACACCTGGTTCGCCGGTGAAAATCCCGACCTTGTTAACTCGCGGATTGCGTACTTCTCGATGGAGTTCGGAATCCACGAGTCGTTACCGGTCTACTCCGGCGGTCTGGGCGTATTGGCGGGCGACCACTTGAAGAGCGCGAGCGATTTGGGCGTGCCGTTGATTGGTATCGGTCTGATGTATCGACAAGGCTACTTCCAACAACGCCTGACCTCGGATGGTTGGCAGATCGAGGAGTACCCATCGGTTGATTTCTATCAGATACCGGTCACGCGCGTGAACGGCGATGATGGTGAGCCGATCGGCATCAAGCTTATGATTGGCGAGAGGGAGGTGCATGCCGCGATCTGGCGTGTGCAAGTCGGTCGTGTCCCACTGTATCTTCTGGATACCGACTTGCAGGAGAACGACCCGCGTGATCGCTCGATCACGCAGCGCCTGTACGGCGGCGAAGAGGAAATGCGCATACGACAGGAAATCCTCCTCGGAATAGGGGGGGTGAGGGCCTTGGATAAATTGGGACTCAGGCCCGATGTGTGCCACATGAACGAAGGGCACTCGGCCTTCCTGACCGTGGAGCAGATCCGCCAACGAATGGAAGAGGACAAGTTGGACTTTGGTGAGGCGCGCGAGGCCGTCACGCCGAGCCATGTATTCACGACACATACGCCGGTCTCGGCCGGGATTGATCGTTTTGAAGAGTCGCTCCTGGAAAAATATATCGGGCCATACCTCCCGTCGATCGGCTTGTCGTTGCCCGAGTTTTCGGCGCTCGGTAAGAAGAACGCATCGGATCCGGATGAGAAATTTTGTATGGCCGTGATTGCGCTTCGCCTTGCCGCGCGAACCAATGGGGTCAGCGCGTTGCACGGCCATGTGTCGCGCGAGATGTGGCATACCGTCTGGCCCGGCGCGCCACGGGACGAAGTGCCCATCACGTCGATCACGAACGGTATCCACACGAGTACCTGGATATCTCCGGGAATGGCGGATCTTCTGGATCGTTACCTGGGGCCGGGTTGGTCGGAGAATCCTGCCGACCATGATATATGGAATCGTGTGGATGAGATTCCCGATCATGAGTTGTGGCGGACTCACGAACGTCGCCGAGCGGCTTTGATTACATTCGCTCGGCAGCGGATCAAAGAGCAACTCCGGCGACGCGGGGCGCCTCACGCGGAAATCAAGGCTGCGGATGAGCTTCTGGACCCAGAAGCCCTGACCATCGGCTTCGCGCGTCGGTTTGCGCCTTACAAGCGCGGGGCCCTGGTGTTCAGGGATACTGAGAGACTGCTGCGAATCGTGCGGAATCAAGATCGTCCCGTTCAGTTCATCTTCGCAGGCAAGGCCCATCCACGTGATGACAAGGGAAAGGAGATCATCAAGCAGATCGTCACCCACATTAAACTGCCGGAGTTCCGCCGACGCATCGCGTTTATCGAGAACTATGACATGGATGTTGCTCGCATGTTGGTGCAGGGCGTGGACGTCTGGCTTAACAACCCGATCAAGCCGCGCGAAGCATCGGGCACGAGTGGCATGAAGGTCCCATCCAACGGCGGGATCAACATGTCCGTGTTGGACGGCTGGTGGCCCGAGGCCTATGACGGCGAGAACGGCTGGGCGATCGACGAAGGGCGCGTGTACGACGATCCCGCCTATCGCGACCATAGCGAGGGCGAGGCGATCTACGAACTTCTCGATAAGGAAGTGGTGCCGCGTTTTTACGATCGGAGCGAAGACGGACTTCCTAGAAGTTGGATTGCCAGGATGAAGGCCTCCATGCGGACGGTCTGCCCGATGTTCAACACGAACCGAATGTTGCAGGAATATTCGAATCGCTTGTATGTGCCGGCCGCTGGAAGGTGGAAACACCTTTCCGCGAAGAGTTTCGATGCCGCCAAAGCACTTTCACAGTGGAAGCGTCGTATGACGAAGGATTGGGGCGGCGTTGGCATTGAAACCGTGCAGTCCAACGACAGTGCGGAACTGCCGGTGGGAAGTGACGTGGAGGTGCGAGCTCGGATCCAACTTGGCGATGTCAAACCTGATGACGTCGCGGTTGAACTTTACCACGGTCGCATCGATACGCATGGCCAATTGGTCGAGGGCAGCAGCGAGCTGATGACCTGTGGGGACCATGTCGAAAATGGGACCTACTGGTATCACGGCCACATCCCGTGCCTCCGGAGTGGCCAGCACGGGTACGCGGTGAGGATGGTGCCAAGGCACTCGGATCTGACGCACAGGTACGACACTGGGTTGATTCGCTGGAGCTAGAGGGCGGTGGAGCAGGTGCGACGAACCAGTTCAACTGAATGGGACGATTCGATTGACGCCTGCCGGCGGCCGATGGCCTGGCGCATCCAGGGGTATGGCGAACTCCTCCTCGGGAAGCCGGACCGACCGTGCTGAGCCTGGTACCCTATTGGCGTTGCCGCGGGTTCAAGAAAGAGGCCGAACTGGTCGGTATCGGCGGTTGACAGAGTTAGTTATTCATGGTACCTTTCCGAATTCCGTGGTTCTGAGGTTCCCCCTCAAATTCGCGGTTGGATTGTTGGGGCTGTAGCTCAATTGGTTTAGAGCGCCGGCCTGTCACGCCGGAGGTTGCGGGTTCGAGTCCCGTCAGCCTCGTCCCATGTAACCCCTTGGTTTTCCAGGGGGTTTTTTTGCGCGCAACTCGCCTCGTACGATTGATCAATTCAATCATGATCGTCAAAAAAAAAGTTGTCACGCCGAGCCTAGCCCGCCTTTCTCACCAGTGGGAGTCTTCGGGTTTTCCGAGGCGTCTT
>CAZTAR010000380.1:0-4659 GCA_964611695.1 uncultured Planctomycetaceae bacterium
CCGCGCCTTGACACGAAAACGCTCATAGAAGCCGCGACCGTAAGGGAGCGGTCAGCGCTAGATCGTGTAGGGTCATCAAAATAGAACAAGAACCACACGCTAACACACGTAGCTCAGATTAGAACCGCGACTGTCAGGAAGCGACCAGCGCAAGATCGTGTTGGCTCACAAAACTGGAAATGAACCACGTGCTAACGCGCGTAGCTTTGATCAGAACAACAACCGCCCCTATTGATTGAAGATTGCTCCCGGAGAGCTGCCAATGTTCAGAGAAGTCCCCAGCCAGTTTGATTTCCCCAAGGCCGAACAGGAGGTGCTCGCCTTCTGGAAACAAAACGGCATCTACGAAAAGACCCTCGAAAAGAGCAAAGGCGGCAAGCCGTTCGTCTTCTTCGAAGGCCCACCAACGGCCAACGGCCTGCCGCATCCCGGCCACTGCCTCACAAGGGCAATCAAAGACCTCTTCCCCCGCTACAAGACCATGACCGGCCACTACTGCCAACGCAAAGGCGGCTGGGACACCCACGGCCTCCCCGTCGAGGTCGAGGTCTGCAAGACGCTCGGCATCCATTCCAAGGAGGAAATCGAAGAATACGGCATCGAGCCGTTCAACCAAAAGTGCCTCGAATCAGTCTTCCGTTATACAAAAGAATGGGAAGAGATGACGCGGCGTCTCGGCTTCTGGGTCAACCTGGAAGAAGCCTACGTCACCTATCACCAGAGCTACGTCGAGTCGGTGTGGTGGGCGCTCAAAACGCTCTTCGACGCGGGCAAGCTCTACCAGGGACACAAGATCGTCTGGTGGTGGGCACAAGGCGGCACCGCCCTCTCCGCTGGCGAGGTCGGCCAGGGATACCGCGAAGTGGATGAGCCTTCTGTTTACGTGAAGTGTCGACTCGTCGACGGGCTTCCGTTTCAGCATGTCGATCTATCGAGAGCTTCGCAGCTCGGTGTCTCTAAGGAGACCACTGCAAGTCTTCTCGTATGGACTACAACACCTTGGACACTTCCATCGAATACGTTTGTGGCAGTTCACCGAGACATCGCATACTCCCTGGCGGCCTTTGGGAAAATCAAAGACGGATCCACTGGCAAGAATCCTGTCTTCGAGGACAAGCCTGAAGTAATAGTAGTTGCGAGAGACCTACTGTCTTCACTAAAAGGAAAGTTGCTGAAGTATGGCAAGGCCTTGATAGACATCGGGACCTGCCAAGGTGCCGACCTCGTCGGTAAGCGTTATGTACCGCCGTTCCGCGAACTCTACTACGACATGGTCCCACCGCCAGAGATGGTCGCGCACTACGATCACGAACCGCCCCCTCCCGGCACATTTCCTGCACCTTATCTCAGGCCATGGAGTGAGGCAAAGGGAGTCCTGAAGGGTGAGACGATTCCAACGCGTTACGTTGCGTGGCGAGTCGTACACGGCGATTTCGTCACGCTTGAGAGCGGGACCGGGCTAGTCCACGAGGCCCCCGCATTCGGAGAGGTAGATTTCGAGCTTCTGAAACGCGAGAACTATCCTTTTGCCGGGGAGAAGTCGATCCCGTTGTTGTGTCCCATTGGTGCGAATGGGAAGTTTGACTTCCAAGACTACCAGCCACTGTTCAATGAGAGCGCTGCTCGCAGAGCTTTCTGCGAAAAGTACAAAGGCCGCTGGGTCAAAGACTGCGACAAGGACCTCTGCAAGGATATGAAGCAGCGCGGCCTCCTCGTTCTTCAGGAGCAGTACCGCCACGACTACCCGTTCTGTTGGCGAGCGGACAACGACCCGCTGATTCAGTACCCGCGAAAGAGCTGGTTCGTCCGCACGACGGAATTCAAAGAGGACATGCTCGCCAACAACCAGAAGATCAACTGGCTGCCCGACCACATCAAAGCCGGAAGATTCGGCAAATTCCTCGAGTCGAACGTCGACTGGGCGCTATCGCGCGAACGCTACTGGGGCACGCCGCTACCCATTTGGATCTGCGAAAAGTGCGCGCACACGGAAGCAATCGATTCCTACGACAGCCTCGTCTCAAAGCCTGGCATCCAAGGGCTCGAAGTGTGGGCCGCCGCCAAACAGCAAAACCCCGACTTGAGCGAGCACCTAAAAGTACACAAACCCTACATCGACGCCATCACGTACGACTGCCCACAATGTGCCTCAGGCCAGAGTTGCAAAGATCAGAGCCGCGACCGTGAGGGAGCGGTCAGCGCCCAAATGCGCGGGCCTGCCGAGACTGAACAAGGACCGCTTGCTGACGCGCGCGGCTCTGATCAGGCTGGCCGCATGAAACGCGTGCCGGAGGTCATCGACTGCTGGTTCGACGCCGGTTCAATGCCCTTCGCCCAATGGGGTTGGCCGCACCAAAACGCCGAAATGTTCAACGGCCAGTTCCCAGCGGATTTCATCTCCGAAGCGCTCGACCAGACGCGCGGGTGGTTCTATTCACTCACGGCAATCAGCGTCATGCTCTTCGGCCCAAACGGCATTGCACGGGACAAGCTGCGCCGCGCATTGCCGGCGACCGATGCACACCCATTCAAGAACTGCATCGTACTCGGCCTGCTGATGGGCGAAGACGGCCAGAAGATGTCGAAGTCCAAGAAGAACTACAAGGAGCCCACCTACATCTTCGACCACGAAGGCTCCGACGCCATGCGATGGCTCTTCTTCAGCGGCCAGACGCCCTGGACCTCCATCCGCTTCCAGGAATCCGCAATCGCCGAGGGCCAGCGCGAGTTCCTCATCCGGTTCTACAACTGCTACAGCTTCTTCGTCATCTACGCCAACATCGACAAGTGGACCCCGCAGCAGCAACCTTCCGCCGACGCACGAGCAGACATCGACCGCTGGATCCTCAGCGAGTTAGCCCAGTGCTGCCTGAGCGTATACGAAAAGATGGAGGCCTACGACAACTTCAACGCAGCCAAAGCGATGATTCGATTCGTAGACGCCCTGTCGAACTGGTACGTCCGGCGAAATCGCGAACGGTTCTGGAAACCCGGTATGGACGACGACAAGAAGTCGGCCTACGCCACGCTACACGAATGTTTGGTCACACTCTCCAAACTGATCGCGCCGTTCACGCCGTTCATCTCGGAAGCAATGTACCAAAACCTCGTCCTGGCACACGATCCCGACGCCCCGGAGAGCGTACACCTCTGCGACTACCCGATCACCGAACGGAACAAGGCGGACATCGAAGCCCGTTTAGACGAAAACCTCAACGCCCAGGCGGCGACGGTCCGACAACTCGTCTCCTGCGGCCGCGCGGCGCGCAGCGCGGCACAGATTCGCGTCCGCCAGCCGCTCGCGTGCATTGAGCTGTACCACAGACAGCCCGACGTCATCCAATCTTGCGACGAGATCATCCGGCAGGAGTTGAACATCAAGCGAATCGACTACGTATCATCCGCCGAGATTGACCAATACGTCGAGTACGAACTCAAGCCCGACTTCAAGAAGATCGGACCTAAGCACGGCAAGCTCGCGCCAAAGATCAAGGCCGCCCTGGCGAAACACGCCGATGTGGAATGCCTCGTCAAGGCCATCGAGCAGAACGGCCGGTGCGAAGTCGATGTCGACGGCCAACCCGTCGAGCTTTCCGCGGATGAGGTGGCCGTCGAATTGCACGCCAAGGAAGGATTCTCGGCAGAGCGTATTCCAGGCTACGGAATCCTCGTGCTCGACACGCATGTCACGCCGGAACTCAAAGATGAAGGTGCCGCGCGCGACCTGATCAACCAGATCCAACAGGCCCGCAAGCAACTCGATCTTCGCTACGAACAGCGGATCGACCTGGCCGTGGTCGGCGACGCGGACATCCAGCGCGTGGTCAACGCCTTCGCGGAATACATCCGCGGCGAGACCCTCGCGCAGAGCCTGCTCAACCAGGAGATTCCCGGCATCGACCCGACGACGGCCGACATCGACGACCACGAGGTGAATATCTACGTGAAGCCGCTGTGAGAATCACGATCGAAGCGGTGACACAGATTGAAGCACAGGCTGTGGCACAGGCGTCTCGCCTGTGTCTTCACCGCCGGGACGGCGGTGCCACACGAAGCGTCCGACCCCCGTGTCGGACGTCACCGTAGCGTCGGCCCCCCGTGGCCGACGAGGAACACAAGTTGTTTTCACCAACCGACAAAGGCGTCGGCCGCTACGAAGTCCGGGTGCCCTCCCCTTCCAGGTGCGGGGGCAAATTCTGAAACTGTTCAGTCATAAGTACGGAGAACCCATGCCGCAGAAGTACACCGCCAAAACCGCCGACAAGCACGTGCTCTATCAACTCTCGGTCCAGTCGCCCGACGCCGAGGTCGCCTTCGCAGACCGGGTCTATCACAGCCACAACGGCAAGCACCCCACCCTGTTTCGAGAGGACTTCTGCGGCACCTTTCTCATCTCGTGCTCATGGGTGAAAAAGCACAAAGACAACCACGCCTACGGCATCGACTTGCACAAACCCACCATCGACTGGGGGCGCAAGCACAACCAGAGCCAACTCAAACCCGATGCCGCCGAACGGGTCCACATCATCCACGACAACGTCCTCAACGTCACCAAGCCCAAGGTCCACGTCGTCGGCGCGTTCAACTTCAGCTACTTCATCTTCAAGACCTTCCCAGAACTCGTCGCCTACTTCAGAACGGTCAGGGCAGCGCTCCTGC
>CAZTAR010000381.1:0-4626 GCA_964611695.1 uncultured Planctomycetaceae bacterium
GTCCCGTTCGGACGCCCCGGTACTCCTTCTTCAGGAAATCCACCGCCTTCTCCATGGCGGCTTCCGCCTCAAACGCGATCTCGTCATAGGGCATCTCTCGTTCTCCTGCCGTTGCGACGGCCGATATTCTAACGGCACGCCCGCCGGAAACAAACCCACACATTCTCATCCTCTCACTTGACGCCCGGCCTCCAAGCTCGCAGAATCCAAACCCGCACAGGAGGCTTGATCCACAAGAAGACTCAACCGGAGAGTTCCCATGAAGCCAGTATTCAATCACCGAACGCTAGTCGTCATTTGCGCCGTCGCATGCGCGGTCGTCCTTTGCTCCGCCGACTCCGTCACGGCCGACGACGATATCGTGGTCGTCAAGGTCAATGGCCAGGGCATCGACAAGGATGCCGCCGTCAAGGACGCCCTGCGAAACGCCCTCGAGAAAGGCGGCAAGAACGAGATCGTGAGCAAGTCTCAGACCAAAGACTTCGCGCTGGAGTACGACATCGTCCTCTCCAGAGCAACCGGCTTGGTCAAGGACTACAAGGTCCTCAGCGGAAGCGAAAGCCAGGGCATCTACACGGTCGAGATCGAGGCCAAGGTCAGCAAGAAGCTCATCGACGCCACATGGGGAGAAGTCGCGATCCTGCTCAAACAACTCGGCCGCCCCAAGATCATGATCATCTTCACCGAGGTCATCCACGACCTCGAACGCCCCGAAGGCAGCCGTGAGATCGTTCAGCGATCCAGTGTCCTCGGCACGCGAATCGAACGGAAGCTGCTGAAGCTCGGATTCAAGCTCGTCAATCCCGGGCAAATGAAGGAGATCGATCAGAAGAAGGCCGAGATCGCCGCTGCGGAGGACGATACCGCCACGCTCAAGGCCCTTGCCAGCAGCTACGGGGCCGCGATCTACATCAAGGGCCAGTCCAGGGCTTCCGGCCCGCAGCGAACCACGGCCGCAGGCATCGACCTGTGCATGTGGGAGACCGACGTCACGATCCAGGGCTTCTGGACCGAGACCGCCGACGCCATCTTCTCGAACACGATGGTCGGCACCCGTGGCGGCTCGCGCGTGGCCGGCCCTCCCGGCGGCCGCAAGGCACTCGAGAAAAGCGGCGCACTGCTCGCGGACGCCAGCGTCTTTGACCTGCTCGAGGCGTGGACGCGCGGCACGATGGGCGGCGGCGGCGACATCATCGTCGAGGTGCGAAATGTCACCGACGTCAAGCAGGCGATTCAGATCAAGAAGGCCCTCGCCCAGATTGACGGCGTCGAGGAAGTGACCAAGGAAGGCCTCAAAGGCACGGTCAAGTACACCGTCGTCACCAACATGACCGCCGAAACCTTCCTCGAACACATGGTCGAACTCTCCTTCGATGGCTTCGAACTCAGCTTCGAGGACCAGAAGATGAAGACGATCATCTGCACCATCCAATAGCCCGGGCACAAGCGAAGGGGCCACGCGATCGAGGAGCCGCGGACTTCAGTCTGCGGCTCTTCTGTCTGGAAACAAGCCGGCGCCGGGAAGCTCGAAGGAAGGTTGCGCCCGGCACCTGGCCCGGGTTTGCCTGTATAATGCCACCATGTCCGACCCGCAGCACCGCCAGCTTGCGCCAATCGATGATACCCCACGTTGGCAGGTCTGGGGCTGTCTCGCACTTCTGCTTGCCGGCCTGTACCTCGCGGCCGGCGACCAATTGGGTCTCTCGAAGTGGGGCGTCATCCCGGTGGGCAACACGGCACTCGCGGAAGCCATCGCGTGGCACCGTGGAACGCTCTGCCTCGCCTGGTCGTTCGGTGAAGACGTCGAGGTTGACGGTCAACGGTACAACGTCGTCGGTCTTGCCTTCGTGATCCTGTCGTACATCGGAATCGCCCTCAGCGGCTGGATGGGCGCGCCGCCGGAACAGTTCTACCCACCGCTTTATGTCGCGACAGTCGCGCTTCCGATTCCATTCTTGGGATACTGGGCATTCCGCTCCGTCGTCAAATCGCCGGCGTGGTCGGCCGTTCTCGCAGCGTATCTCATCCTCGGCACGAGCCTGCTGCCGGTCTTGGGCCTGTGCGGCGCAGGCCATCTGTACAAGATCAACCATGCCCTCGCCGTCTCCGGTCTGCTCCTGCTCGGCGGCGACCTGCTCGGCCGACGACGCTATTGGCCTTCGATCATCGGCCTCTGCCTCACCGTCTGGTCGCGACAAATGACCTGCTTCTACGTGCTCCCCCTCCTCTGGCTCGCCTGGCGAGATTGCGACCGACGCAGTCCGAATAGCCATCAGGAAGTCTCACCCGCTGCGCCGACGGAAACAGACAACACCTCCGCCCCGCGAACGCATCGCACGCGACGCACCTTCTACGGCGCCCTCATCGGCGTGCTCTTCGTCGCGGCGGTCCCGATGACGCTCAACACCCTGAAGTTCGGCAACCCCTTCGATACCGGCTACCCACGACTCTACGAGGGTCGAGACGACCGGATCGCCCGCGACGCGCACGAACAGTTCTACGGACCCCGTTACTTCCTCCGGCACGCGAAGGCCATGTACCTCAGCTATCCCGCCTGGGACATCCGCGGCGGCACGCTCTACCCCATGACCGACGAAATGGACGGCGGCAGCATCTGGTTCACGAGTCCCCTGTTGCTCGCCGTCTTCCTGACATGGCGGCGATGGTGGCGCGACCCGTACCGGCGCGTCCTCATGTTGGGCTCTTTCGTCGTCATGCTCGCCCTCATGGGATACCACACAACCGGCGCGGTCGGCAAGGGTTATTACCGGTATTCGCTCGACTTCATCCCCATCTGGCTGCTGGTCATAGCTCCCTACGTGCTGCGAAGCCGTCATGGACCGAACCTGACGATCGCCTGCCTCGCCTACAGCCTCCTCTACTTCGACATCATCATGCGATAATATTGGCCCTCCCTCCCGATGCCGTGCTCAATCGTCTGATACGCCAACCCACAAATCGGACGACACTATCGGTACTCGCAAAGAGGCAAGTACCATAATCCACACCCTGACGACCGAGGAAACTCGGAACAAACGAATCGTTGGACATCGCAAGCCCTGGCACCATAAACTTAACGTATGGGGAGCGGAAACATGAAGGGGAAGGTGGGGGAAACCAATGTTGACTGAAGACACATACACAACCAAGCTGGCCGAGTTGGAGCAGACAATCAACACCCTGCCTCCAGCCGAACAGGCTCAGCTCAAAAACCTACTCAGTGAAACAAAGAAGCGACATGCTGCGATCAAAACAGCGACAACCAGCGCCAGAAACGCCCTCGACGACTGGCGAATCGCCATGAAGTACATGATCTTCGACCAGGAAGCCCGCCGGCGCGAGGCATGCCAATAGGCGATTCAAGAAACAGCGTAGCGTCGCCCCCCCGTGGCCGATGGGAATAACCGGTCTACTGTATTCCCACACAATCGAAAGGTGACCGCTTGCTTACGCGCGGCTTTGATCGACACCGGCGGCAGATTCAGTTTCATGCCTAAAAATGTCTAATCGAGACACTCGTCCCCTGCATCCACAACCGCCTCATCCATCCCCCGCGCAGGAGCCACCTCATACACGGCGAACGTCCCGTTCCGATAGGCGCACTGCAACGCAGACAGATCACCCTCGTGATAAGCCTCGTATGTAATCACGAAACTCGCATGATAACGTTGGGCAAGCTGCACAGCCCGAGAACCGTCCAACTCGGCATAGCCCGCGCTGGCCTCGTCAAGCGTCGCGAACTCCCTGCCGCAAACCGCCACAAGCCGCCGATACCACTCCACCGTATCCGCCGGAAGAATAGGCATGCACTTCCAATCGACAACAACGGCCCGCTGAGCGCCCAGCCGAAAACCGCCCAGGATCGGCGGCAGAATGAAAGCTTCATCACGCGCCGTCCGCTCCGCGCACCAGGCGTACAACAGTTGCTCATCAGCGGTCGGTGGCGGTCCGAGCAGATCCTTCCGCGTCGAGCCGATCCGCATCAGCATCAAACCAGCGACCAGCGGAACCGCGATCCCACTCGAAAGTAGCAAGCTCGCCCAACTCCCACGACGCCTATCGATGCCCTGCACCAATCGCCAGCACAACGCGCCCACGACAAACAAACCAACGAACACCAGACTGCCACGACCCGCACCGCAACAGTGGAGAAGGAACGCCACTCCCACGAGGGTCGCAGCCGAAACGGCAAAACGGAGGGTCACGTCCCTGGCCAGCCGTGTCGTCAAAAGCGCGACCGCAAGGCATCCAGCACAAAGCAGACCGTACGTGCCCAAGCCGCCGCCCCACAACAGCACAGCCAACACACCCCACAAAAGCAGTGTCTTCCACAATGCCACACGACGAAGTTGCGCCGTCGTCACCACGGCCCCGGCGACAGCGAGATCGGCGGCAAGGACTAGAAACGGTGCGAGCCGATACGGAAACAGCAGTGCCACAACATCCACCTGCACCACGGTCGTCAGAACCAGCCCCCCGCCAACAACGCCGACGATCGCCCCCAACAGCGTCCGAGCCAGCGGATCACGCTGCCAAGCAGGCCTGACAATCGTCCCCGCTAACAGACCCGCCGACATTAGACAACCGAACCGAACGAAGGGCTCCACCCCCCATGTCAGAGGCCTG
>CAZTAR010000382.1:0-4592 GCA_964611695.1 uncultured Planctomycetaceae bacterium
GTCGATGACGTTGATCTTGTAGGGGATGCGGCGGAGGAACGCCTCGTCGCAAAGCTCCTTGGGCTCGAGGTTCGTGGAGAAGATGATCAACTGGTCGAAGGGGATTCGGATCTTCTTGCCGTTTGGGAGGGTGAGGAAGTCAATTCGCTTTTCGAGGGGCACAATCCACCGGTTGAGTAGCTCGATCGGGGGCATCCGCTGTCGTCCGAAGTCGTCGATCAAGAGGGTGCCGGTGTTCGACTTCATTTGGAGTGGGGCCTCGCATGTTTTGCTGATCGGGTTGAACTGGACTTCGAGGGCGTCCATGGTCAGCTCGCCGCCGGCGACGATGGTGGGCCGTCGGATCTTGATCCAACGTTGGTCAATCCGGTCGGTTTTGACGATGGAATTGCGTTTGACGGGGATTTCTTCGTGGGTTGCGGCGTCAAATAGCTTGATGATGAGGCCGTCCACGACGAGGCATTTTGGGATGTAGACTTCATCGCCGAAACATCGGGTGATGCGTTCGGCAATGCTGGTTTTGCCGTTGCCGGGGAAGCCGTAGAGGAACATACCGCGGCCGGAGTTGATGGCGGGGCCGAGGACTCGGAACATCTCGTCGCTGAGTAACAGGTCGCTGAAGGCGTGGCGGAGCTCATCCACGCGCGGCTGCTTGGCGGTGATGGTCTGGGCTTCGATGGATTCAATATAGGCCTCCACGGGGACGGGTGCGGGGCCGACGTACATGGATTCGAGCATGTAGCGCCGTGCACGATCGCGTCCGGAATCCGTGAGGGTGTAGGTGAAATCGCCGAGGGATGCGGATTTGAGGTGAACCACAATTTGCTGTTGCTTGAGTAGCGCGAGGTAGGTGATGATCGGCTCCGTGGGGAGGCAGAGTTCGGCGGCGATCTCGCCGCCGGTGGCGGCTCCGACGCCCATGAGGTGCTTGAGGATGAGCGATTCGATGATGCCGGTTTCCAGGCCTGCCTCTTCGAAGTTCGTCGGCTCCGGAGGTGCGAACGACCCGGTGGCAGGGGCGAGGGTGGGGTTTGGCGCAAGGCCAAGTGACGGTTCACCGAGCGTTGTTTTTTCGGGCGTCGCAACGGTCATGTGGATGCTCCTCATGCGATTCGACAATACGCTGTCAACTCTTGGTTCGGCCCGATTTGGTGGGGGAGTTAGCAGTGGGGAGGATAATTTGGCGGGGAGGTGTGAGAGGGGATTTTTGTTTTAGCACCAGCACTGGCAATGGCAGCACTGCCTAGGGCTTTGCACGGTAGGTGCGAGAAGGGATTTCTGTTTCAGCACCAGCACTGCACTGGCAGCAAGCTGCCAGTGGCACCCCTTCATGAAAAGATACCAGTGCCGATCAGTGTGACGTCCTTGACGCGGGCGGCGGTGTGTGCCAAGCTGGTGGGTTGTCCGATAATCTTCTTGATGCGTTCTTGGGCGGTTCTTTCCACTCAGAGAACACGGCGTTCCAGGCGAACGAGGAAGGCCAGTCAGTGGCACCATGACACGACTTGACTACCGAACGGCGGGTGAATCGCATGGGCAATCGGTGGTTGCGCTTGTCGAGGGGATTCCTTCCGGTTTGATGATCCGTCAGGACTCTCTGGATGCGGCGCTTCGTCGCCGACAGGGGGGGTATGGTCGTGGTGGGCGGATGGGTATTGAGGAGGACCGGGCGATTTTGTTGTCGGGGGTTCGGAACGGTCGCACGATCGGTTCGCCGATTGCGATCCAAATTCCCAACAAAGACCACCGAATCGATCAGGCTCCTGAGGTGAATCGACCTCGGCCGGGTCATGCCGATTTCGCTGGGGCGATGAAGTGGTTGACGACCGATTGCCGTGATGTTTTGGAACGCGCCAGCGCTCGTGAGACTGCCGCGCGTGTTGCGGCGGGCGCTGTTGCGGCGACGTTGCTTGGGGAGTTCGGGATTGAGGTTGTTGGGTATGTTGTTCGGATTGGGGGTGTTGTCGCGTCCTCCGTGGATGATATGCCGGCGGGTGATGTGTCGGCGGAGGGTATTCGTCGTGCCCGAGCAGACAATGATGTGAGTTGCCCTAATCCGGTTGCTGCCGAGGGGATGGTTAAGGCGATTCGCCAGGCGAAGGAAGATAAGGATACGCTTGGGGGGGTGGTGGAGGTTCGGGCGTTTGGGTTGCCTCCCGGGATCGGGAGCTGTTCGCGTTGGCAGGATAAACTCGACGGTCGTTTGATGGGGGCATTGGGTTCGGTGCAGGCGTTTAAGGGGGTAGAGATCGGGCTTGGTTTCGCGTGCGCCGAACGCCCGGGCAGCGCGGTCCACGATGAGATCGCGTATGACGCGGAACAGGTGGAGGCGCCGGCGGTCGGTTTTGTGCGACGGACAAATCATGCGGGGGGGGTAGAAGGCGGCATGACGAATGGGATGCCGTTGGTTGTGCGATGTGCGATGAAGCCGATCAGCACGCTGATGCGCGGTTTGGATAGTGTGAATCTGAAGACGCTTCGCGCGGAGCGAAGCGACTACGAACGAAGCGATATTTGCGCGGTTCCGGCGGCGAGTGTTGTTGCGGAATATGTTGTTGCGTTTGAGTTGGCCAGGGCGTTTCTTGAGAAATTCGGCGGTGATTCGATGGGTGAGGTGCGGGCGGCGTATGAGCATTACCTCCAGTCGGCTCGCCGTCTATTAGGCCCTCAGGCGTGACTGGGAGATAGTGAAGTCGTGTTCGACGTAGCAGTTCGGATTGTAGGTGATGTTTCTTGGCGAGGTCGTTCGCGGCCGGCAGCGTTGTGATGCGGAACACTGGCGGGCGAGCCGCCAGTGTCATCCGACGCCCATTCCACCGGCGAGACGCCGGAGCCACAATTGCGGGTGCCGTGTGCGCCGGAGCCACAATTGCGGGTGCTGTGTGCGCCGGTGCCACAATTGCGGGCGCCGTGTGTGCCGGTGCAAGGTACACCGATATCAATCGTTAAGGTGAAGAGAGTAGGGCTTTTTCCATTTCATGGCACCACACCGGAAGCTGTTGCTTGTCCTGACGGTTGTTCTTGTCGGCGGCTCCTTGAGTTGGACGGCCGTTTACGGTCTGCACCTTCGGAGTGAGGCCAACCGTGTCGAAGTCGAGCGGGATTTGAGCGCATTCTTCGAGCTTCCCTGCAATGTCGGTCGGATTCGGGGGCACACTTTTCACAGCCAGGCGTTTGAAGATGTTGAAGTCTGGCTGCCGGACCGGCGGGACCGGGTGTTCCATTGCGAAGAGGCGATATGGCGTGAGAGTCATCGCGATGGCACTGCCTGGAACGAGCTTGATCTTGTTCGCGGTGTGCTGCTATTGGGGTCTGACCGATGGCGTCATGAGGATTATCGTCAGTTATTCGAGTCGGGGCTGGGGCACGACTTCGAGGACCTTGATCTGCGCGAGGTCTCTCTGGAAGATTTCGAGATCGCTTTTGATCGCCATGAGGTGTCGGTCCGGTGTTGTTCGACATCGGGTCGAATTGACATGACCGATCCGACGGATGGGATCGCGCATCTCACTGCTTATGAATTGAATGGGTATAAAATCGGACAGGGGGTTCGGATCGATGCGCGGTTTTTGCCCAAGAACGGGGTGGAGGTTTCTGAGTTTGTCTTGACGCTGCCGGAAGTGCCGTTGGCTTCCATCGGATTGGATACGGCGCTCGGGACCGAGATTACGACGGGCACATTTGCGGGGCGGGTGCAGTTTCGCAAGACGGCTGAGGACCATGAGCTGTGGCTTGACGGCGTTTTGCTGGACATGGAATTGTCGGAACTGACTCATTCATTTGCCCTGGGTCCCTTCCAGGGTCGGTTTTCGATGATCGTGAGCGGGGCCAGGATTAGCGAATCGGTCGTGACGCACTTTCGCGGGAATGGGTCGATTTCGGAATTGTCGCTCGCGGGATTCGGCCCGTTGTTCGGTGTGTCTGGTTTTTCGGGGACGGCGTCGTTCAATCTGGACGCGATCGACCTCGCGCTGGGACATTTGAATCGGTTGCGGATGGACGGTGTCATTACGGGCCTGATGCTGGAGGAGTGGCTCGGGTTGTTTGGCCGGGGTTCTGCGACGGGCAGCATGATCCTCCGGGTGAATAACCTTGACATCGTGGAGGACAACATCAAGTCCGCCGATATCGAGATCACGGTGTTGCCGCCCGAGGGCGAGGCGGGAACGATCGACCGGACGTTGTTGCTGAGCGCGGCTGAACGCGCGGCAGGCTTTTCGTGGCCTGAAGCGGTTCCGCAGGAGATTCTGCCAGAACATGTTGAGTATGCGGAATTTGGTGTGCGGTTGCTTGTTCGTGATAATCGGCTTCGGATCCTCGGCACGCACGGGAAAAACGGGGATACTATTCTGACGATTCGGCTGTGGGGTAAGCCGTTTCCGATTCTCCATGAGAGAGCCGAAACGATTGATCTCCGGCCGCACATAAACGCACTGATTGACCGTGCGCGGCATTATGATCCGAGCGAGGTTCGAGAATGGTGGAAGACGAAACTTCGGCGGGCGTCGGAGGGGGTTGTTGCGGATCCGAATCGAGAAGAAATGAAAGCGTCGGGTATGCCTGGGTCGCGGTGAGCGCCGCGCAGGTGCTCG
>CAZTAR010000383.1:0-4573 GCA_964611695.1 uncultured Planctomycetaceae bacterium
GCATCGCCTTGCCGAAACGCATCGTGCCATTCGCCGCGCGGACCATGCGGCGTGCAAGTTGTTCCGCTTGCTTGCCGCTAATTCCGGTGAGCGACTCAAAGCTCTTGCGCACGACCTCCAACCCCGTGCCGCGCTCGATGATGTTGTCGAGCCCGGCGACGATTGGCCGGAGGCCGACGTTGATGTCGCGGAGGATCGCAATCCCCTTGCGACTCACGCGCAGCGGAACCGTGATCGGTCGGGCGACGGTCTTGGCGAACGACTTGAAGCCGGACAACGCGCCGCGCAGGATGCCTTGCGTATCGTCCTTCGCACCGATCCGAATTCCGAAGTTCAGTTCCGACATCTACTCACCGCGATTCTGAATGACGCCTCTATCCCTATCGCGAATCCGTGATTTGAGTTCCTGCAAAGCAGTGGCCGGCAGGGCCGCGACAAACTCGATCGGCACCGCGGCCCAATCCGCGATGTTCCTCAACTCGACGAGCTCGTCGACGCATTCGCTGGCGTACCGTCTGCCGGCGCGTCGGTAGGGTCCGTGTCGGGCGTCTCTCCCGTTAATCTTTCAATCAAGGGTTGTGTGTAGCTCTCTTTGATACCCAAGAACGCGAGCGCGCCGCCGATGACCGAGACCTGCGTCGCGATCGGAAGCGATCCGAGGAATGCGTCGAGGTTGCACGCTTTGTTCCTTTTGTCGTCGAGCGTTTCAAATGGTATCGGTTGGCCGTTCTTGTCTTCGACGTTCTGCCAACCGATGACAAGCCGGTTGATCGCGTGTTGCACTTCGGCCAGGTCGTTGCGCCCGCAGGCATCCAAGACCTCCATACGATCCACGCCGCTGAATCGCTTCAGCCTCAACGAAAACCGGTCGTCTCCCTCGCCAAACGCCAGCGGCTCAGGTGCCGCGAAAATATCCACTTGCATTGTTGTCTCCTAGCCGATGTTCAAGACGCCCGCGCCGATCGCACTGCCAAACGTGACAACGACCGGTGCGACCGTGCCAGTGTGCGCGGCCACACTCGTGATCCGTTCCGTAACGATGCCGCCATCCTCGCCAAGCTCATGGCTCTCAAAGTGGCCAGCGCCGATGTCCAGTGTGACGGTCTCATTCGCGATGCCAGTGCCAATCACAAACTGCGAAGCGTGCTGAGTCGCGTTCTTGACGAGGTTCCGCCAGGCGTCACTCGCGAACCGTGCCGTCAACTCAAACGAGTCGTCAACCTCGCCATCATCGATGTAGGTGACGTTGCCGTCCGCGTCGTGGGGTCCAGGCGATAGTGCATTCGTTCGCTGCCCTCGGAATGACAGGACCTCCAGCGCCGCCACGCCGTTGATCGTGAACGTCGACTTCGCCATCTGGAAATGACCGCCCGCGCCTTGCGTGCCCGCCGTGGGGGCACTAGTGGTCACGCCGCTATGGGCCGCAAACTCCATCGTGGCGGCGAGCACGGCACTGACATCCGGGTTCGCGCTTCGCGAGAACGCGTACTCAAGTGACGAGCAGACGCATCCGGCGTACTTCATGGGGTCGATACCGACGCCCGATTCCTCGATCGTGAGCGATTTGAGGAGCTTCGTCGTCTCGTCGCGCACGAAGGCGATCTCGAAAATGTCGCGCACCGTCTCCACGTTGACGTATGGCGTGAATCGCAGCCCGTGGTTGATCCCGACCGATTCGTGCGCGGTCACGTAAGGGAACGTGCTTGATGCTCGAATCTTGGCCAGATGGCGTTGAAAGGACGGACGGAGTCCCTCATCCATGAACGGCATGGTGAGCGTGGTGGCCACGGCCGTACCGCGCTCCGCCTCCTTGCCGACCTTGACGATGTTCCGCATACTATGTGGCATGATGAGCCTCCATGCTCGGGGCTACCGTCAACGACGGTCTGAGCCCTACTTGTCCTTGCCGGCCTCGGTTTCCTGGTCGGCGAGGTGTTTTGTGATCTGGGTCGCGTCCTCTTCCCGGAACGGCGCAAACTCCGCCGCCGGGCCGGTGACCCATTCGACGGCGGCGTTCACCGACGTCGTAACGACACTCCCAATCACAACCAAGCCGAACTTCGGGTGCGTTCCGACCTGGCCGGCGACCTTCTGAATCAGCACCGCCGCCTTGGGCAGTGCGACCGGTCGCTTGAATTCATGGTTCGCCGGTGGCTTGGATGCCGGCGGCGGGTTTGTGGTGTCTGTTGCTTTGTCCTTGCTCACAATTGCTATCTCCTAACCTGGTCCAATGTACTGTGCGTCGCGCGGTGCGATTGCGATGACGGTGAGTCCAATCTCGTTTTCCCACTCCTGCGGATCGTCGATCAATGGCCCGCGCTCGGGATCAGTGCTGCTTTGCCCGATCGATTCAATCTTCAGCGGCTCCGGTTGCACGATCGGCGTGCCGTCAGGTTGTTTGAGATTGAACAGCATGAGCAACGCTTGCCCGATCCAGAACTCAGTATCGGTGAGCGTCTCGACCGCCATCGTGCCGGAGCCGAAGCCAATCGCGAAGTTCCGCTCGTATAAAACCGATCCGCTGGAGTAGGCCAAATCCGTGCGGCAGGGTCGCGGGATGACCCAGATGCGGTTGCCCATGTCGGTGGCCTCTTCGACCTGCCCACGGATGTCAACCGCGCGATCCCAGACTTGGATTCGCTCAGCGGGGACGATCGCGGTGAGTGGCGTGTAGCCGGTCAGGGCAGCCGTGAACATCGCGAGGCATTCAAGTCTTTCTATGGGCAGCGCATCATCGACTTCGGTGCCGGCGGTCGGCAAGAGGTCGGCTGGATCAGCAAGCGGATCGGCACTGAGGTCGTGCCGGTTGAACCGTTCCCGAGAGAGCGCAGCAAGGTGTCGATCGCACTCTCGCGAAAGCTGATCGATGCGTTCCTATCGAAGATCGCAAGGCGGTGGCGACCCGACACCGTGTTCTGCAACTTCGTGTTGTCGTCGATCGGCTCGGTGGCGGATCGTGAACAGGTGCTGACCATCTTGGCAGCCTTGGGCCATCGAGCGCGGCAGGTGGTCATCGCCGTGCGGTCCGTCGACGAGGCGCGGTACCGGGAGATCCTCGGCGAGGTGCGGAACAAGAAGAGCCCGTTCCTCGGCATCCCCGACGTGACCGAGCCCGGCTTGATCGTCACGGGTGCCGGCACGCCGAAGCAGAAGTTCCAGAAGTTCTACGCCCCGGACGAGTTCCGCCGTGTGCTCCGCCCGTTCTTCGGTGACGTCCGACAGGCGACGATGGAAGAGCGAGACAGTGCGGTCGTGATGGTCTGCCGCAAGCCGCGACCGGTGAAGAGGGCGGCACTCACTGCGGCTTTGGAGTTCGAGTTCGAGCTCAAGATCGATGGCGAGCCCCTCGGCCGGTCCGAGCGGGCGATCCGAGCATTCAGGACGTACTTGGCCCAACCCGCATCGACGGTGCGGAGACGGATATCCGCATGATCCTCTCACAACATCTGCCGACTAAGTTCGAACCGGCGTCGAGCGAACCTCGACGCCGGTTCGGGGCATTCTCGAACGGGCAACGCCCCGGCCTGCAAGCGGACTTTGGTACGCCGAGCACTTCCGCGCTTCCTTCCGCGCTTGCGGCAATCCGAATTCTGGACGGCAGGTCGTTTTCGTGGGTTAAGTCACCGATCAGTCAGAGGATGCGCGCGGCAACGCTCGCCCGTCCCCCGTCCAGAATCGACTCGCGATTTGTCCCAGTTTTGCCCGTTTGTCCAATTTTCGGTTTTCCCCGATTTTTCCCCTAACCCCATCTGGATACTGTAGTTACCGCGAATTCAGCGAGCGGCAATTTGTCCGATTTTTTTTTGCGCGCGCCAATGGTGCGCGCAGCCGAAAACTGGACGGCGCGCACGCAATTCTGGACGGAAATTCAGCGCATAAAGCAACCGCCCAGGCACAGGCGGCCATTTGTTGCCCCCGGTCTCGGACACATTTGGCGACACCAACACGAACTGATTCTCCTGGCCCGAGATCCCGGCGCGTGGGAACCTGTACACCTCAAGCGTAGCGACTGGGCCTCTGATGCCCGCCTCTGGAAGGGAGTACTCGAAGGCAAGCGCATTGGCGCCGGGGTCACAGTGCTGTTCTATTCCACGAATGAGATAGGCAAGGGACCGCGGTGGCACGTTCACCCGTACGAGGAGATCTTCATCGTGCGTGCAGGACGCGCGCGCTTTACAATCGGCAATTCGAAGGTTGAAGCGGTAGCCGGAGACATCCTGCTCGGTCCGGCAAACGTCCCGCACAAGTACGCGAATCTTGGGCCGGGCTGGCTGGAGACGACCGACATTCATGTCAGTGACAGATGGATCCAGACGGACCTGGAAGACCCTGAGCAGAAGGACCTCATTGAGAAAACGGCTGTTTCGGCATGAGACGCAGGCAGAATAAGCATGCGACGGTGCACTATGAACACTCAGATCGGAGCCGTCATGAGGTCTTCGGATAGTTGTTCGGCCAGATCCGCGAGTCGCTGGGCCTTCTCCTGAACCATGGTCGTCTCCAACTGTCGGCCACAGATGGCGGGACCACCATGCCTGAACTGGCCCGGTGGGTTCAGGTGCGTGACGATGTG
>CAZTAR010000384.1:0-4564 GCA_964611695.1 uncultured Planctomycetaceae bacterium
CAGTCCTGAATCGACATGGCCCCCGCGGCCGTGTGTCTGGAGGGTCCGGCCTGCGATCCCATGACCGGGCATTTGCCACTGGGCGCGGTATGCTTCTCAGATTGAGACTGGGCAAGCGCCTTGCCGCCATCAGGCCCCACCCAAAAGCTAAGGGCCAAGGCAACAAGCCAAACGAGTCTTGTTCCTCTGATCAGTCGCATCGTGTGTCTCTGAGCAGCCCCGTTCATCACGGGGCACCTGCTTGCTGTGGTGTTACCTGTCATGTGACTTCTCCTCGTGTTGGATTGAACGTTGGTTGATCTGATTCCGAAGTTTCATCTTGTTGTAGTTATGTCTCCCCGCCCCGACGCTTCTGCAAGACACTCGGGACAGGTGCCCCAGTAGATTACCTCCACCTCATCGATCTGGTACCCAGAGTCGTGATTGGTGGTCAAGCATGGGGTCTCGCCGACGACGCAATCGACGTCGACCGTTTTTCCGCAGGTGCGGCAGATTAGGTGGTGGTGGTTATCACCGACCCGATCCTCGTAGCGTGCCGCCGAACCGGCTGGCTGGATGCGCCGAATGAGACCCTTCTCGGCCAGCATTCCGAGCGCATCATACACTGCCTGTCGCGAGATGACGCCGATATCGCATCGAACGTCCTCGGCAATGGCATCCGCCGTGCCGTGGGGCCGACCCGACACCGCGCGCAGGATGGCCAAGCGCTGGGCCGTGACTTGAACACCGTGCTGGCGAAGAAGGGTAGCGATATCCTGAGACATGGTGGATTTATAGATCTGACTTTAGACTTTGTCAAGAAATTGACTAAACCCAATCCATTTTCCGCTGGGCGTGGGATGCGTTTGGCCCCGTGCTCCAGTGATTGGCTCGAGGGTGAAGGTGTGTCATAATCGCCCATGCAAAGGCGTTTTCTGATGACCGACCGCGCAGAGAGTTCGAGCCATGCTGCTGACGATCACGACAACCCGACCACCTCCGACGGACCTCGGTTACCTGCTCCACAAGCACCCAGCCAAATGCCAGACCTTCACGCTGTCGTTCGGCTGCGCTCACGTCTTCTACCCCGAGGCTGTTCGTTCCTGAAAGTTGGCGGCCTCGTTACTGCGCCCCTGGTGGCCGTACAGCTCGGCCAAGCTGTTCGCCGCGAAAAGGGTATCGAGATGTTCGGCGGCCCGCTTGGCTTGGAAGACATTGCGAACATCGGCGGTGACCGCTTTGAACTCCTACCATCGGCCGTGGGTGTTCTTGTCGCTCCACGCAGGGTTGTCGGTCAGCAGGAAGAGCTTGCTGGCGAGTTCGGCGCAGTCGTCGCGCAGAATGAACACCGCCCGGTTGTATTGGTGGCCTGTTCGTCCGGACAGGTAGACCTCCATCGCGGCGTTCGCTTCGGTGACGAGGTAGGGCAGCTTGCTCATCCGCTAGCAGCCTCTCTTCTATGCTTTCGGCTCGGGCCCCAGCAACGCCTCCTCGAACCGGCGTTTGGCGTCGTCCCAGAGCTGGGTGGCGTCCTCGCGCAGGCGGCGGCGGGGAGGTGTGCCGGACGCAGGGGTGCATACTACGACCGGTTTTCTTCGTCGCGGGCCTTGCATTGCTGAGGTTTCTGGAAGTCTTCTTGGCAGCCATGGCGGGAGTGTATCCGATCCACAGCGATAGTCTATCCGTTATCGATGCAGGGTGCCCCATCCTTCCGTGCCTCGGAAGGGTGGTGAATCACTCGAAGTAGTCTTGAGCAATATTCGTCCAGCAGCTTCGCCTCTTCGCATTTGAAAACCCAGTTTGGCTCCGCCATGACGCGGAATAGGATATTTTCCCCTCACACTGATCCTCTTGTCGCGTTACACTATACGGTGGATCAAGGAGGAGCGGCCGGGAACAGCGCGATCCCGCATCCCGCGGAACAGATCGTCAACAAGATGATTCCTCGGGAGCAGGACACCACTCTCGCGACGCCTCAGATGGGAAAAGAGACGGACCGTGAAGCCCTCTCGAATCGGACAGATCATGGTCTGCGGCACCGTCTGCCTACTGGCTGCCAATGCTTACGGCCAGACCGCTTGGTATGTCGATGACGATGCCCCCAATGACCCTGGTCCCGGTGATCCGAAAGTCAGCGACCTCTTGGAGAACGGCACTGCCGAGCATCCCTTCGACGCCATCGAGGAGGGCATCGATGCCTCCACCGCCGGCGACACGGTCCTGGTGCTCGACGGAACGTACATTGGCGCCGGCAACAAGGACCTGGACTTCGGCGGCAAGGCTATCACGGTGCGTTCGGCCAGCGGCGATCCGGCCACGTGCGTCATCAACTGCCAGGACCACGGGCGGGGATTCCACTTCCACAATGGGGAGGACGCGGACTCAGTCGTCCAAGACCTCACCATCCGGAACGCGAACAGCGACGCCGGAAGCATTTACTGCCAACGCGCCAGTCCGACGCTGCTGAACTGCACGATTCAAGACAGCGTCGCCACTTTCGGCGCCGGCGTGTGCTGCGATGACGGCGCCAGTCCGACATTGACGAATTGCACAATGGAGAACAACACGGCCAGCCGCGGCGGCGGCGTGGGGTGCTCCCAAAACTCCTGTCCAACGCTGACCAACTGCATCCTCCGGCACAATATTGCGGCCTATGGCGCCGGCCTCTGGTGCTTCCAGAACTCCTGCCCGACGCTGACCTACTGCACCATCACCGACAACGCCTACAGCGACTACGGCGCCGGCGTCGATTGCGATGGGTCCGAACCGACCCTGACCCATTGCACCCTCTCCGACAATCGGGCCGACTACGGCGGGGGCGCCCTGCATTGCCGCTATGCCAGTCCGACCCTGACCCTCTGCATCATCTCGAACAACGCGGGCGGCGATGGCGGCGGCGGCCTGTGCAGCAGGTACGAATCCAACCCGACGCTGACCGAGTGCACGATCACCGGCAACACGGCCAACAACGGCGGTGGCGGTATCCTCTGCAGTGGCGCTACGGCCACATTGACCCATTGTACCGTCAGTGGCAATACCGCCGCTTACGGCGGCGGCATGGACTGCCTTTCCTTCTCCAATCCGATGCTGACAAACTGCGTTATCACGGGTAACACGGCCACCGACCGCGGGGGGGGCGTGCGTTGCGGCGAATCCAGCCCAACGCTGACCAATTGCATCATCAGCGGCAACACCGCGGCGAGCTGGGGCGGTGGGATGTGCTGCGAATTCGACGCCAATCCGACGCTGGCCAACTGCACGGTCACGGGTAACACGGCCGACGCCGGCGGCGGTCTGGCGTGCCCCCAATCCGCTAGCCCGACGCTGACTCATTGCATCCTCTGGGCTGACACGCCCGGGGAGATTCACGTGGATAAGGACAGCGACCCGAACGTGACCTATAGCAATGTCCGTGGCGGCTGGACGGGCATTGGCAACATCGACAACGATCCGCTGTTTGTCGATCCGGATGGACCTGACAACGATCCCGACACCGAGGAAGACAACGACTATCACCTTTCGACGGGTTCACCCTGCATCGAAGCGGGCAATCCGGACTTCGTGCCGCAGCCACAGGAGACGGACATGGACGCGGAGCCGCGGATCATGGGCTGCCGCGTCGACCTGGGCGCTGACGAAGCCACTGCCGGGGAACTTAGTTCCGGTGATCTGGATAGCAGCGGCAAGGTGGATCGGCCCGACATTCCACTGTTTATCATCGCCCTACTCGGCGACGGGCTCGACATCCACGAATGTGTGGCCGACATGAACGGTGACAGCACGGCCGACGGTCGCGACATCCAACGGCTCGTGAATGCCCTGCTAGAGCGGTAAGCACGCGAGCAGCGTTCAGCTATTATTGAAGTATACATAGTCAAAGAAACATTCGACAACCCTCTGGAGCCCATGCGTTGCGATCCATACGCTTGCCGGGTGTCCCATTGGCCATCCAAAGCTCAATAGATATCTGCCTGCAGCGATGAGAGGCGTAGGGTATGCCTTGACGCTCCATCAGTTGTGATATTCGTGCCGGTTGTTGGGCTGGTGCGAGGCCCCCTTCTCGCACACACTCCGACGGGGATTATTCCCGTAATCCGCCGGCCTGAGCCGAGTTCTCCGAACACAGTGCCGCGTGCCATGGCGAAGTCTGTCTTTCTGTGTGCGTGTGTGTCAGTCAAAAGTGCAGAGCCGGTATAATCGGATTGAACTCGACCGACTCGCACTTCGCCAAATAATTCCGAGAAAACCTTGCGGAAACACTTGACGCGGCAGAATCTGATCCGTAGGGTAGGTTTCCAAGTTGCACAAGGATTGGAGGAATCCTCAGCGAAGCCCTCACCGGGCCACGCGAGCGACCATCGGGCAGCGTTGAGCAGCGAGTATTCCTCAACATGAATCGGAGACGCTCACGGTGTTGTGACAGGCACAATGGCGAGTTCTGAGGGTCCTGGTCCACCAACCACCGGCCCAGGCCCATCGGCTCCGGATGCCTCTAGCCGGGAGGTTTGCAGTAGATACGTATGTGAAGCAGTGTTCGAAACGCAACTCTGAACATCAAAGGAGGTCGCAGATGATTGCCGACACA
>CAZTAR010000385.1:0-4556 GCA_964611695.1 uncultured Planctomycetaceae bacterium
GGCACCGCCGTCTCGGCGGTGGAAACACAGGCGAGACGGCGGTGCCACAATTCTGAGATAGTTTCTTACTCCTAACTTCCCAGAAACATCTTTCTGGCAACCATTTGTTCCAGAAGTCTGTCAAAGACCTTGAGGACGGATTGAGTCGTGTCCACATCAAAGTTTTGTAATGAGAGCAGGTCGACCACGATCTCCTTCGCGTCTCGAACGTAGTTTTGCACAGGCTGGCTCGCCTTGTCCGTCTCAGTGATCTTCTTGCTCGGTGACCGGAGATCGCGACGGGCGATACGTCGAAGGATCTTCTCAACATCCTCGTAGGGTACGTCAGGAAGGAATGCGGGAATGTCGTCGATGGAGCATTTCACCAAGGCCGACTGGCCGTAGGTCCAAGTCAGGAACAGAGCCTCTGGCTCATCAATGTCCTTGGACACCTGAAATCTCGGAAGACCTGCGGCAGTTTTGAACTGGCCATCCCGAATGCGCGACCAAAGGGCCTTGATGTTCGCTGTATTGGGTTTGATCCATTTGAGTGTCTGTGGCACGTGACAGTCCTCTCTGCTGGTCAAACGCATCCCTTGTTCGGCTGCGATGTGACTCCCTCGGCTTCAAGTCTCCCCGGGGTCCAAACTCGCCGAGCCACCTCGACAACAGATCGGTCCTGCCGACCTTATCGGCCACAAACGATACTCGGTTTAGTGAAGTGAGCCTCACAAGACGGCTGTTCTCGCCATGTTCTTTACCCCCACACCACTCCCAATCCTCTGACTCTATCCCCAATGGTGCGATCCATGAGATTCTCGGTCCAATACCGAGCGCCTCCGAAACAAGACAGCTGGCTGGCGGCTTCAACCCTGACGTTGGTGCCACCCCCCATGTCGGATGTCACAAACACTGAGGGCCTCTGCCCGCCGACACGGGGTTCATCCGCCACGGAGATGGTTTTCCGCCCATTCTCAAGATAGCCCCGAACGCGGAAACGTGGATGGCCGCACTGGTACATTTTGATCGCCCCGGGCGGCTTGACCGCCCAAGCCGGCACTGGCAGCAAGCTGCCAGTGGCACCCTCCAGTCAAACTGTACCAGTACCCTGATGGCGACCTCGTCTTGACAGATTGACAAACTTCGTTTCTACTGCGGGGTTTCTTGCGAAATGATCCTTTTCCTGGGATCGGTGGACTGGCATGGCGGACTTATGTGAACTGCGATCCGGGGCTATTCGGTTCCAATCCGAAAGCCACAGGGATCATCGCGGCATGGCGGCGCCTTTTCGCACTTTTCCCAACCGTGGGTGTGAGACCGACATTGGCTCGTCAGGCAGCCGAAGACGAAGGAGCGAAAACAATGCGAAGACCATTCGTAGCCGGCAACTGGAAGATGAACCTGGATCTCGCCTCTGCGCAGGCACTCGTGTCGGGCCTCATCGAGAAGATCGCCCCATCACCACCGCTCGATATCGCGATCTGCCCACCGGCGATCTACCTCATGCCCATGATCAAGGCCACCATCGAGTCGCCGATCGCTATCGGTGCGCAAAACTGCTCGGACGAGCCGAAGGGCGCTTTCACCGGTGAGCTCTCGGTTGGAATGTTGAAGGACGCCGGATGCCGTTTCGTCATCCTCGGCCACAGTGAGCGCCGGCACACCATCGGTCCCAAGGATGCCAGGGGCCACGTGTGGGGAGAAACGGACGAAATGGTCGCCTCCAAGGCGAATGCCGTCATCACCGGCGGACTGGTTCCGATCATCTGTGTCGGCGAGACCCTTGAAGAACGTGACGGCGGCAAGACTGAATCCGTTCTGCAAACACAGATCACAGGAAGCCTGGCCGGCTTGACCGTTGATTCAGGCGACACGATCGTGATTGCCTACGAGCCCGTCTGGGCGATTGGCACGGGAAGAACGGCAACGCCGCAACAGGCCCAAGACGCGCATAAATTCATTCGAGGCCGGCTCTCAGAGCGATTCGGCGCCACAATCGCCGAAGGCATTCGCATACAATACGGTGGTAGTGTAAAGTCAGGCAACGCCGAGGAATTGATGAGCTGCCCGGACGTGGACGGCGGTTTGGTCGGCGGGGCGAGTCTCGACGCCGCTGAATTCGCCGGCATCATCAGAGGCTCCATCCGGGCCAAAGGGCTAAGTTAGCGCAGCTTGAATCGTCCTGATGCGACTGACGCCCCGGTCGGTCGTTGAACAAGACTGGTAATCCACGTTCGACACGGGGGTCGGACGCTTCAGTTTTTCTTGAGACCCCGCAGAGGTTTTGAAACGATGATACTTGCGACTTTTTGGACGTCTGTTCTGAGCATCGCCCTCATTGCGATTTCAGTCCTCCTGATCGGACTGGTTCTCCTCCAGAAGAACCGTGGTTCTGGCCTTTCCGGCGCCTTTGGCGGCGTCGGCGGACACTCCGCCTTTGGAACCAAGACCGGAGACATGCTCACCTGGGTAACTGTCTGTCTTGCCACGCTGTTCCTAGTGCTGAATGTCGCGGCCAACTTTGTCTTTGAACCGGAGCCCACGGTCCAAGCACCGCCTGTTGCGCCTCCGGTCGCGCCTATCGGCGAGTCGAGCCCCGCGCCTGCCACCGCGACGCCTGCTACACCGTCGCCGAAGCCGATCAAGATCACGCCCACCCAGGTCCCACCACCTGCCGGTGTAGACGCTTCGCAGGGCAGACCCTCTGGCGCGAACCCTTCAGAGGCTCAGGACACCCCGAACCAGAAGTCCGCAGCTCCGAATCCGGTGAACCCGAAACCTGCGGCCCCTGCAGATTCCAACACCGACCCGCAACAGTAACTCCACGGAGCGGCAGATGATTTTGAGCATGACCGGCTTTGGCGAAGCTGACGCGACTGTGGACAATGTTCACTATCGGGTCGAACTCCGCAGCGTCAACAACCGGTACTTCAAGTCCTCGATCAAGCTCCCCGAGGTGTTGCAGCCGGCCGAGGTGGAAATCGAGAAACTGCTGCGTTCACGATTGGGAAGAGGCAGTGTCTCATACAGTCTGCGGATGAAGGACGAAAACCCTTCCGCCGCCTACGAGATCAACACCGTGGTTCTCGCGCGTTACGTGAAGCAGTTGCGCGAGGCGGCCGAAGACCCCACGGGAATCACAATCGATCTGGCAAGCCTCATTGAGGTTCCAGGCGTGTGCCAGCCGCCGGCGTATGACAAGGCGCTACTCTCCTCACGCTTCGCGGTGGTCGAGAAGATCACGCACGAGGCGATCGACCGGCTCATCGCAATGCGGCGGACGGAAGGCGCCGCCCTGCTGGCGGACTTGAGGAAGCACTGTGACATCATTCGGTCCCGCCTGGCGGAAATTCGACAGCGAAGCCCTATTGTCGTCAAAGAGTACCAGAAGAAGTATCACACTCGAGTTCAGCAGTTGATTGACGGTGGAAAGATCGAGTTTGACCAGGACAGCATCGTCCGCGAGCTGGCCATCTACGCTGAGCGATGCGACATCAACGAAGAGGTCTCGCGGACCGACAGTCACCTGGATCAGTTCGCAGAGTTGTGCGATGCCCCGGAGGAAAGCGGCCGGAAGCTCGACTTCCTCGCGCAAGAGATGCTCAGGGAGGCCAACACGATCGGCAGCAAGGCGAACGACGCCGAGATCTCCCGGCACGTCGTGGAAACGAAGGCCGCGATCGACCGCATCAAAGAACAGGTCCAGAACGTGGAGTAGCCCGATACGAAGGAGCGTGTTTCACCAGGGTGGCGTGGGCGAACGGAGCCGCGACAGGTGGCGGAGCTTTCCCGAGAAAAAGGTGAGCTTTTGGCTGGCGGGCCTTTATCTACTCCCGGATTGCATGCTGGTGTAGGAGAGGCTTGAGTAGCCTCGGAAAGAAGTGTCCTGTGTTTTGCGACCCAAGGCGACGGAGTGCTTCCCGCGGAATCGATTTTGACGGAGCGTTTAGGAATGGGTGAGGACAAAGTGTCGACTCGTGAAGAAGGTCAACGGGGATGCGTCATCGTCGTCAGCGGGCCGAGCGGCGTCGGGAAGTCCACAATCTGCCACAAGCTGTGTGAGATGTTGCCTGCCGAGTTCAGCATCTCCGTCACGACCCGTCCGCTCAGACCCGGCGAGCAAAACGACAAGGACTACCATTACGTTAACGCCGACGAGTTTCTCCGCATGCGAGAGGCCGGCGATTTTCTCGAATGGGCAGAGGTATACGGCAATCTCTACGGCACTTCCAAGACGGCGATCGACAAGGCCGTTGCCCAAGGCAAGATCGTCATCCTGGAGATCGACATCAACGGCTGCATCCAGGTCCGTCGGCACATCCCTGACGCAATCACGTTCTTCCTCCTGCCGCCCACGCCGGATGAGCAACAGCGCCGCATCGAAGGCCGCAAGACCGATTCGGCGGAGGTTATCCGTGCACGCCTCGCAAAGGCGGACGGCGAAATCCGTTACGCCTCGGAGACCGGTTGCTACGACGAATTCATTATCAACGACAATCTCGATGAGACTGTCGACAAGGTTTATCGAAACATTCGCGGGCGCCGAGACGCCCGCCCGACTCATACAGGGGTACAGT
>CAZTAR010000386.1:0-4541 GCA_964611695.1 uncultured Planctomycetaceae bacterium
ACGGGTTTACAGCCCGTCCCCTTTGGCCACTTGGGTACACGCCCTGACTGTTTTAGAAGAATCCTCTAACAAAGCGCCCGCTTGAGCCGACCAGTAAAAGGGTCGCCTTGGGTGAGAGCATTCATCTCGGCCCAACCACTCGAAAACACCCGGATCAAACGCGAGGAGATCACAAGCATCTTGTCGATGACGGCAATCTCTCTTTCCTTATCGTCAAACCGAGCGGTGAAGATACCTCAAGACGACAGAACATGCAAGGGCTGCGTATCGGGCCAATCGATCACAGGGCCGGAAGCGTCAAAAGCAAACCCGACGGTTTTATGAAGCCGATCCACGTCCGATCCATGGGCCGAAAATATTCTAGCCCGAGGCTCCAAGCGCCCCCCCACAAAACAAGCTAGACGCGGTCGTGGTCCACATTGAGTGCCACTGGCTGCTTGTCCGCCAGTGCCCGCATAGCCCTATCATGTCCGAGCACGCAGAAGTTCGGATAACGGCGAGCGTGTTGGACCCGACATGATCGTATAGGATCGTGAATCGCGCCGCCGTGCTCGCCACAGCGAGGGCGAACCGAACGGTTGCGAAAAAAAAATCGATTGGAGATTTCGAAGTGATCGACACCCTGTTGCTCATCGGCCTGACGGTGCTGGCCTTCCTCGGCATCCTCCTGGCGGTCTTCCAGTTGCCTGGAACGTGGTTGATCCTCGCTTCCGCCGCGGGATACGACTGGTACTACGACTGGCAACGAATCGGCTGGAAATGGCTCGTGTGTTTGGGCGTGCTTGCGATCATTGCGGAAGCCGTCGACAGCCTCGCCTCCATTGTCGCGGCGCGCAAAGCAGGCGCCAGCCGTCGCGCGGCCATCGGCGCGCTGGTGGGCGGTTTCCTCGGAATGATCCTCTTCTCGATTCCGATTCCTGTCATCGGCACAGTGGTCGGCGGACTCGCCGGATGCTTCACCGGCGCGCTCGTCATGGAGTTGACGGCCCGTGACGACTTGCGCGCAGGCGCAAAGGTCGGGTTCTTCGCCACACTCGGCAAGCTCATCGGCCTCATCGCCAAGACGGGCGCAGCATTCGCGATCGCGGGGGCGACCGTGTTACTCGCCGCGTTCAAAGTGTGGGGATAACAGCCCTTGGCAACCAGGGAATCAACGATTTGGAACCGCCGCTTCCACAGCAAACCACCTCCACCAAGAGGCCGGCAGGATTGGGTGGCCCCGGACTGCTTACCGACATGTCGCTAAGAATCTATCTCAGAACGCCTACTGGCCACGACAATCCGGGTGTGGCGCCACTGCTGGGGTGTTGGGGCCCTGGCGGGCCGCTCGTGCCACAACGCCGAGATAGCTTCTTAGTTGGAGACGAAGACCCAGCACCTGCGAATCGATCGATGGAAAGACTCGCATTATCCAGCTTTCATCTCGTCGGATCAACGACGGATATCAGTCATTGCCGAGAACGTCAGCCAGCGTGGTCTTCACATATAGCTGCTTGAGCTGCCGAGCCGACTCGTCGTGGGCGCGGTTCATCGTCGCGAGCACGCGAGGCGGAAGCCCCTTGACAGCATTGCGCGACGACGCACTACCGACAATAGCGCCGACACTATCGAAGACGTCGAACAAAGAAATTTTGTCCGGGTTCTCGATAAGCTTGAAGCCGCCGCGCGGTCCGCGATCCGAGTGCAGGATGCCGGTGTTGGCAAGCTGACTCAAAATCTTGGCAACATATGCTTTCGGCAGCTTGTGCTTGTTCGCTATGTCGTGAGCGCGAACGCCAAGCGGATCCTTGGCGCCACGATGCTGACGAGCGATTTCGTAGAGGGCTAACAGCGCGTAGGTAGCAGTTTTATTGCGTAGCATGATTCTGGTCCTGTTCTTTTTCCCCGGGCCTACACTTGCCTGGGTTGACAACGATTATCTCTTCACCTCACCTTAACTCCACGTGCGATCACAGAGAACGCACACGAAGCATACTCATATGGAAATCCTAGCCAAAATGTCCACCTTCGGCTAGACTTAACTTGGTGGTTTTTCTATAAATCTTGGGAGTAAATTCACAATGCCCAAACCACCCCCTACTTGGCTGAGAGCCCTCGGTAAGGACGATCTGCCCGCCACCATCCAAGCCGTGGCACAACAATACCAGCTGCGCAAGACTTTCAAGCACGACTTCTTCGCTGCAACGGGATATTACGAAGGAAACGCCGGAAAAGTGGTCCTGAAGGTAGGACGGAGCGCCCCGCTGTTGGGACTTCCAGCCAAATGGATCGGCAGGTTTCTCGCTCGACGAGAAAGCCGACTCTACCAAATGAGCGAATCGATTGAAGGCGTACCGAAATTCATCGACCGTTTCGGCGATACGGGCATCATCCACGAATACGTCGAAGGCCGTCCAATGACCAAAAATGATCAGTTGGACGATGCGTTTTTTCCGAAGCTTTCCGCGATGCTGGAAGAACTTCATCAACGAAACATTGCCTATGTGGATCTCGAAAAACGCGAGAACGTCCTGCTCGGTGACGACAGGGCGCCATACCTAATCGACTTCCAGATTTCCTGGCACGTTCCGCCCAACCGCGGAATCCGAACCTGGATATGCCGCGCCATCTTCAACGTTCTCCGGCGTTCCGATCACTACCACCTGATGAAGCACTGGCGCCGACTCCGGCCGGACCAACTCGATGCGGCGCAGATCAAACAGACTCTGTCGCCCCCGATTTTGATCCGGTGCCATCGTGCTGTTTTTCGACCGATTACGCACGCGCGCCGCTGGGTCCTCACGAAACTCGGAGCGCGTTCCTCAATGAAAGGTCGATCGCCGGGCTGAGATCGCACCGTTTGCAGCTCACACGCAAACGCGAGCAATGCCATGCGTGCGCAGGCTGCGACATTGCCGATTTAGTTTCTCGCCGGCGAATGTTGACGCCACCCGGGCATCCGAGGGAGAATGGGGCTCACGACGATGACGCCCAGCGCGAGTGGCGGAATTGGCAGACGCGCAGGATTTAGGATCCTGTGGGGAAACCCGTGGGGGTTCGAATCCCCCCTCGCGCAATACAACATCAAGCAATACCACATCCGCACGCCCGCGGATCATGGCATCGGGACGAGCCATTCCGGAAGCATCATAACCGGATTCAGAATGACACCCCACGCCTGCACACACAAGGATATCCCAATCAGGATGAACACCGACCCATGGTATCTCTCTCTCCGCTCCGCGATCAACAGCACCAGCAGCAGCGGTAGATAGTCCATGCTGAAGCGGTGGCCGAATTGCCAATAGCCGGTGTTGAAGTACATCAGGAGCGGCACGAGTGCGGCGGCGATTCCCAGGCAGGCGTCACGGACCACGGCCATTTTCCAATGTCGGCGGACGGTCGCGAGGCAGCAGAGCAGCACGGGCGATGCGATGAAGAGACTGAGCCCGCGCGGGTCGTAGCCGAGCCACGGCAAACCGCCGTGCGGTAATGGCCAGGGCGGCGCGAGGAAGAACCAGAAAAAGTTGGCGCCGATGTAGTGCGGATCGAATTGTCCGTGCGCGGCCATGAGACGCCCGCCAAGTCCTCCGAGGATCATGCGGTCGTAGCCGAAGTCGAGGGGATTGGCGAATCTGGCGTAGTTGTACAGGCCGAGCAGCGCGACCGCGAGGACCGGGGCGGCGGCAAGTCGTAGCAGACCGGCGACTGACCGGGTACGAAGCAGCGGCGGCACAAAGAAGAGGCAGGCCAGGCCGGCTGTCGGACGCGTGAGAAGAGCGAGTGCGACAAAGCACCCGACGATCAACGAACGGTTCGCGCCGGCGAATTCCAGGAGTGCCAAGAGCATGGCACCGAGCGCGACCGCATGGGCAAGGTGCCAGTCTCCCCCCATATCGGCGTTGTGCCACGTCACGGTCCCGAATGCGAAAAAGAGGTTGAGCGCCACGCGCGTCGCCAGTCTGAAGTCCGCCTGCCCCAACCGGCGCGGAAGCCGGTCGAGACACATGTCAAACAAGAGGATATTCGTGACACTCATCATGTGGCAGGCGGTCTGGACACGCACGGCAGTCCCAAAGATCGCCACAAACGGCATCAGCAGGATGCCGGGCAAGGGAGGATAAGGGCAGTAGAAACTCGCTCCATCCTCCGACGGGATCAACTCGTTGCAGTTCTGAAACTCCGGCTCCCCAGGGAGATCGAGACTCAATGAGCCGTCCAGGAAGGCCTGTGCCAGGCGAGGGAATTGTCCCGCCAATGAGATACCTTGCGGCTTGATCAATGGAAGGCCGAAATAGACAACGACCGCGAGATGGATGATGACCAGCCGCTGCGCGACCACGCCTCCGCGTTTCTTGATAAAACGAAGCAACATAAGCGGCATCGATTCGATCCGGTGTCCTGGGCTATGTCAAGTGCCGAGTGAGCGCGTTTCCGTCGTCGATGGCAAACTCACCAAAACGGGGGTTTCGAGCATCTCAGGCATGAGATGGCACCCTCCGCAGTTGTGATCAGATGGGGATGAAAGCCCGTTGCTCCAGGGTTAGTGTATCGAGCGTTGT